>CALCCH010000083.1 GCA_937899855.1 uncultured Saprospirales bacterium
TATACGTTCTTGTGATTTTTCTTTTTTCTTTGAGTTTCAATTCCGCAAGGTGCAATTCAAAGGATTTTTATTTGATGTTACGAGTTAATAAGATTCTTGTTTCAATTCCGCAAGGTGCAATTCAAAGCTCCATATTTCTTGTTCTTTATCAAAAACAATGCTGTTTCAATTCCGCAAGGTGCAATTCAAAGCCCGAAGACAAAAATACATAACCCCCTGATTAGCAATCCATTCCCCCCAACCAATATACCCCTTTTCCCCCACAAAAGTCGTCGACCCCCGGTAGCGCCATTTGGCCCGGGGATCGACGACCTACTTAAACCACTGATTATCAATTACTTCCCCAATTTAACGACCACCCCCACCCGCCACAACACCCCGCCCCAACCGGGGTCGACGACTCAGAGGAACTGATCCGTGGGCATTCTTTCACAACCAATCACCTCCTTTTCCAACCAATGACGGTGCCGGTTTTTAAACACGATAAAGCTATCGCCCTCCTCGGGGATCAAGATGGCCTCGGCCGCCAGCTTTAGCTCGCGGTAGCCCACCTCACTCAGCTCGCCCTCGAAGACCGAGTTCTGAATCCAGTGCAGATAGCGGCGGCAGAGCTTGAGCATCTTGCCCGTCCGTTCGCTGGCTACGTCGTAAACGGCAATCACGTACATGATAGATTGGATTTTTGGGTGAGGGGAATTACCACCAGGCGCGAAAAGCGGTGTACTCCGGTTCCATTCCCAGTAAATATTTGGCCAGTTTGTAGCACTCCAGGCGCACGAGGTGCCGGTAGCTGACCGGTCGTTTCAACTGGCGGTGGGCAATGGTCTGCTGTAAGCGCGTCTCCCAATTTTGGACGAAGACCTTGCGGCCCGCCTCCGATAAAAAACAAGCCCCATCCACCCAGTCAAAATGCTGCGGACGCAGTTCCCGCCGGTTGCACAAACGGAACAGGAGTCGGTCCACCAGGATGGGTTTAAACACTTCGGCCATATCCAAGGCCAAGCTGTAGCGTCGTACCCCGGGTTCGTGCAAATAGCTGATTGTCGGGTTGAGTTGCGAATTGTAAATCGCGTCCAGACAGAGGGTGTAACACAGGGCATTGCCAAAACTCATCAAGGCGTTGAGTTCGTTGCCCGGTGGTCGCTTGCGCCGGCCTTCCCAAGCGTAGCCTTCCACGATGTGTCCAAAACAGTCGTAATACAATTGGCGGCAGTTGCCCTCCAAACCCATCAACTCGGGAATGTTTCGGGGTGCCTCCAAGCCAGCGCGCAACTGCTCCAACTGGCCCACCTGCTCCACCAGTGGCTTGCCACGGGAGTGGTAATAACGCAAATTTTTAAGCAGGTTAAAACTGGCGCCCTCGACGATGGCTCGCGCAATCCGCAGTCGCTGAGGTGCAGCATCGTAAGCCCGGGCCTGCTTGATGAGTAGGTCGCCCGCCAGCAGGTATTCGCGCGGACTAAACGAACCGGTGTAGTGGTGGTAGTAGTCAAAAAAGTGCACCGGGATGCGTTGTTGGCCCAAAAAATTAAACAGGGCACTGTTCGCATCCACGCTGCCTAAGAGGTAAAGCGCGCTGATCCCCGCCACGGGAACGTAACGGGGCCGGGGCGGCTCCACTCCTTCCGGCTGGGCTTCAAACAGCAGGGTGTGGTCCTTGCGTCGTAGCCGACCGGGATTGAATAGGTAGTAGGCTCTTTTCATCGGGAAGTAGATCGTTTAAACGTAGCAAAAATCGTAAAAGGCGCAGGCCTTACAGTAGGCTTTTTTGCGGAGGGCCGGACAGACCGGAGACGCCACAATCCGCTCGATGTCCCGTTCCCAATCTTCGATCGCGGGGCCGTCTTCCGCAGTCAGACGGACTTCCACCCGACGGCGCTGGCGGGGATATTCAAGCTCGCCCCGCAGGTCCTTCACCCCGGCTCGCGCCAATACGAAGAGGTAGTACTTCAACTGTGCAACGTGCGCGTGCTCCAGCTTGGGACTCTTCTTTACCTCCCGGACCACCCGCGCCACCGGATCAAAGTGATCGATCCGCAAGTTGCCCACCAGTAGCTGTCGCCAGCGCTGGGCCCGACGGGTGTAGCTGCTGTCTTCAATCAACTTCCCCTCCGCCACGTGGACATTGCCACTGGCGTTTTCCATTCGAATTTGGTGATGAAACAACCATAACTTGCGGTGACAAAGGTGGTAGTAGGCCACGTGAATGCTAGTGATCCGTTCGGCAAACACTAGCCCTGATTTTCGTAATCAAAATTTTGCATCCGCTGGATCAAGTGCGCCTCCGTTGCTTCCAGCGCGCTCGCCGTTCCCACCGCTCCAGCGATGATGGCCGAACAGGAGGGGGTGACGAAGAGGTCCGCCCGGGCGCTTTCGTCCAAACGGGGGACGGCGCTAGGGCGCTCCAAGTCTTCGCGCAGTTCGCCACGGATGGCGTAGGCCAGTTGGTTGGCATTGTCGCTGATGGCGAGGGCCAAAATTTCCATGGGGCTAAAGGTCCGCGACTGGTTGGTGGTGATGCGCCAGTGGACCAAGGCGTGGGCCAGGGCGGGAATGACCCGTTCGCGTTCGGCCCGAGGGAGGATGAGGCAGTGACCAAAGACGTTGCGCCCCGCTACCCAGCCCGCTTCGCGCAGCTTGGTTTCGATTGCGGGAAACAACTCGGGTTCCAGCCGGTTGGTCGATACGCAAAAGAGGGTCCGCAGGTCGATGGCGATGTCGTAAACGAAGAGGCCGGTGGCGCGGGTAAGGCTGTCTTGTCGGTAAAATTTGGGGCCCAAGCTCCGGTCGTGTTCCAGCAGCCAGTCGTCCAATTTATCCTGGGGGATTTCCACCCGTTTGTTGTTCTCCTGGGTAAATACTTTGACGATGTGTTCCTCCGGTCGGTTGGAGCGATCGAAGACGACGGCCTCTTTACTACTTTCCAAACCACCCAGCAGGGGATGCAGCGGTCGCATCGCCGAGATGGACAAGGGGCTGCGGCGTTTGACCGTCATGCTGTCTTTTTGAGCCTTCATGTAGCCGCCCAACAACTGATCGGTAAAGGAGGGATCACAGGGCGAATGGGGTTCTTTCATTTCGGCCTTCTTGCCCTTGATTTCCCAATTGAAGGTAATGGCGGCAAAGGGCTGCTGGAGTTGGTCGGCGAGGCTTTCCATGACCGAGCGTTTGACCTGCTGCCCACTGGAATAGGCCATAAGACGCCCGGACTGGCGATCGTAGTAATGCTTTTGACAGTCCTGTACGCCAAAGGCCGTATGGTCGACCCGACGGAGGCCACGCAGGTAGATAAAAGAGGGATTTTGTTTAGACATGAGGATAAAGTTTAAAGGGATTTTTGGTATTGGTATTCAAAGCGAGCGAGGGTGAGGAAGAGGGGAAACAAATCGACCGGTAGTAAGAGCGTCGTATCCTTGATGCTTTTAAAAACGGGGGCACCGGCGTGGTGCTTACCAAGCAGCTTGGTCAGTTGATCGATAAATAGGCGGAGCGATTTGGCGCCGAGGAGTTCCTCCACCAAACGGGTATCGGTCGATTTGCCCCGCTTGCTTTCCACCCCTTGCCGTTCAAAAGCCAATAGGGTCTGGGCCAACTGCTCGGCGAGTTGATTGAGTTCTTTGCGGTTGTTGAGCATAGCGATAAGCCAAATTTTAAAGATTTTAAAATGAAAAAATTCTTCTTGCTGACGGGTCCGTACCTTCTCCTGTCGCTCCAGATATTCGGCTGCGGATTCCCGCTTTTTTGGAGGCCCCGGATCGGGGGTAAATCGGTAGGGTTTACCCTCGGAATGCGCCTTGACTTCTGTCCTGGAGCCCAAGGGCATAAAGCGTCGCAACTTGGCGGGTTCGACCGCCCGGAGTCCGATTTGCCCCAGTTTGCAGGCATTCTTAAACGTGTAGTGGGTTTGGTACAACAGCTCGAAATGGGAGGGGCGTCCGTCGGGGGAGAGTTCCTGGTTGTGCTCGGCCAGGCGGTTTATGGAGGGGAGGTCGAGGTTGACAAAACCCAGGGTGGTGTTCATCTGAGACAGGGCGTAGGCATTGACCGTCAGGATGCGTTGGGGAAAACGGCGGGCCAGGGCCAGTACGACCTCCAACCAGTTGATCGTGGGAATGGCCAAGGCACCCAGCACCTTTTTGGTTTTAAAGGAAAAGCCCCGCTCGGGCTGACCCGCTGCGTAACGGCTACCAAAGACGTGGCCCAGCCAGTGGCCATTCCAAGTCCCCAGCTGCCGGGCTTTGAGTCCGGGCGTCTCCGTCAAGTAGCGCCGGTAGATGGGCCAGCCTTCGAATAGTGCCCACCAGACCTGCTCCTCATCTAGCAAGATCAATATTCCCCCATTCGTACCAACCGCCAGGGCTTGTCCGATCCAAGAGGCGTACTGTTCTTCCGCATCGATGGCAATGGGTAAATTACTGACCTGACCGGAAGTCCCTTTTTGGACGTCTTCCGCCGCGTAGCCCACCATGCTTGCACCACTCACTTTTCCCGCCTTAATCCCTTCGTGAAAACGATGCAGCTGATACTGGGAAATCGTCATCGTTTGGGCCAACTCGTTAGCAGCCCCTACTTTTTGTTCAAAACTGGAATTGACGATCGACATGGCCTTGCGGGGACCATCAAAAAATAAAGGAAACTGTACTTCGTCAAAAAACTGCCGCGCGGAATAGGAAGCGGGCAATCCCTTTTTTTGGCGGTAGGCGGCCAGAAAGCGCCGCCCGATGTAACTCGTATACATTTAGAGGATATTTGAAAGTTCCGTAAATTCAAGACCGTACTCCCGGTGTTCCGCCGGGGCTTGGGGGACGACGAAGGGCCGTACGCCCGCCTCCAGTTGTTCGTACTGTAGGCGGTAGCGCCGGATCGTTCGTTGGTGGATGGGAATCTCCAGCAGGACCTGCTCCTTGCGACTGGCCCGGAGGTAGCGCTCCCGATCCGCCGCCAGGATACAGGTGGCCGAAGCAATTTCCAGGACCTCCGCCAGTACGGCATTTGCCCGGTGGCAAAGCTTGGGCAATTGAAACTGTCCGTCCCGTTCGACCAGGTGGATGCGGATGCTCTGGAGGTCCAGCTCGGGGTACACCCGATCGATCATACCCTGGATGTCGCGTTCGCGCAGGGGCGCCCCATCGGGCAATTGGGCGTAGCTGGCCAGGACCACGGCGCGGGGATAGGGCAAGGTCTTTTCTCCCACCGGCAGTACGTGGACCGGCCGCAGCCCCACACTGGGCCGTTTGCGGTTCACCCGACCAAAGCGCTGGATCAACGCGTCCAGCGGAGCCGCCGCCGTAATCATCCGATCAAAGCTGATGTCCAGGCTGACCTCCACCACCTGGGTCGCCACCACCAGACAAGGGCGAAGCCCGGCCCCGTAATGCGCCGAAGCATCCCCATCAAATTCGTTCCGTAGCCGTTGTTCCAAAGCCACCCGATCCTTCCGCCGAAAGCGACTGTGCAGCAGCAGGGCCGGTACCGCGGGAAAACGCACGCGCCAACGGCGGTACTCGGCCTGCGCCGCCCGTACCGTATTGCGAATCAGCAGTACCTTTTCCCCCGCGGCCAGGGCCTTTTCCAAAATCGCCTCCACCTCCGTTTCGTCGGAGGGTTTGTGGACGACGTGTCGGTCAAAGTCGTCGAGGAGACGTGGGGGCAATCGGACCTCATACACCGTGCCCCGCGTTTGGAGCAGTTCGCGCAAGGACCGGTAGAGGACCGTCGAGATGGTCGCCGTCCCGATGTGAATGCGACAGTCGTAGCGCAGCAGCGTCCGGACGATTTCCAGGACCATCGCCTGGCTGGCGTCGGAGTAGGTGTGGATCTCGTCCAGAATGATATCGCAGCCCTCCAGATCGAGGAGGATGCTTTCAAAACCGCGGGTCCCAAAGATGATGGCCGCCAGTTGGTGTGGGGTCAGCACTTTGATGGCCGCTCCGCCAAAGTGTTGGAGGATTTCCGCTTCGCGATCGTCGGGGACCTGGAGGGCGGAAGTGGCGTGGAGCAAGCGAACGTTGCGTTCGACCTGGGGATCGTCCGGGGCGATATCGGTTTTGATGCGTTCGTACATCGCGTTGATGGAGGCTTGGAAGGGCAGGGTGTAAAAAATCCGGCCGCGACAGCGCTGGAGCAAGAAATCGGTTTTGCCCGCGCCGGTGGGAGCCACTACCAGGGTGTGGGGCGCCGCGTTTTGCGTATCAATTTCGGATAGGGGATAGCGGGGCGAACGGCGGCTTGGCCGTCGGTAAAAGCGCAGATTGGGGCGGGCAAAGAGCCTTGTCAATTCCGTTTTGGTGGCGGGACCAAAGGCCGAGGCGAAGTGATCGGCCGCCATCAGTAAGCCGCGAAGGGGCGACCAAGCCCAGGTGATGTTTTCGCAATAATGCAGGACCGTATCCAAGGCTGCTACGGCCGCCGCCCGAGGAATGGGGTCGAGTCGGATTCCGGGACAGGCACTGCGCCGGAGAATGTCCAGCCCGTGGTGCGACCAGTCGTCCCAGTCGATGAGGTGATCCGCTATCCAGTCGGGTGAAGTGTCCGCTTCCAAATCCAGGATGCCCCGGCCGGAGCGATCGTCGCGGATCGACTTGTGGTGCCCGACCACCAGCTCGATCAGGTCGCCCCATTCGTCCCGTGGGAAAGCGGGCAGAAAGGCCAGTGAAGACAGTTCGTGGCGGTGTACGTAATCCCATTCCGCTCGTTCGCGTAGGGAGGCCGCTTCGACCTTACGGATTTTGCGTTGGAAGTGAACGTGGGCCTTTCCCAAGTCGTGGAGCGCGGCACCCTTGCGGGCCAGCTCGCGATCGAAGGGAAAGCGGAAACCTTCAGCAAAGACCTCAATGGCCCACATCACGTGTTGGGTATGCTCCCAGAGGGTGGTGCCGCCCCGGTCGGGACTCTTGGCCAGGATATCTTCGGTACCGCACATGGCCTAAACCAAGGGATTTTGGCGAATGGGATTGCCGTAGCTTTTCAACTGTCCCAACATCTCCGCCCCACCTTGGTAGCGGTGGTGCCCCACCTTAAACATCGCCGCGGGATCGCCATCGAACAGCAACTCGAAGCCGACCAGGTTCCGATCAAATTGCGCCGGCGTCAGCTTCCGTACGTCCTCCTCCGGCAGGAGCAGGTCTTCGTTGCGACACAGACACAGGTGTTGGTGACGGGCCCGGTCGGCGTCATCGGCCCGGCCAAAGGCCAGGTAGAGGTGGGGTTCGAGCAACACGCTCCGGGTGATGACCCCCAAGTTGGTTTTCCACTGTTTTTTAGCTTTCCACACCTTAAAGCCCCCCTTGGACCAAGTGCGTTCTTGCTGGCTCACCAGCCCCAAAAAATTGATCCGGTGACGGAGAATCTTATGGCGACCGGGCCGGTCCAACAACTCGGGAAACAATTTTTTCTCCATCCCCTCCACCGTTGAGGGCGTGAGGAATTGCTGCGAAAAAGTTTCCTCATCACGGACGGCGGTCCAGGGTTTGATAAAGCCAAAGTGGCCCACGTATTTTACGACGTAATAGTACATCCTCAATTGTTTAAAGCGCCAAAACCAATGCCCGTACTGTTGCCAATACCCACCTTCCAAGCGGCTTGAATCGCCCGGGGGTCGCCCTCCAGGATGACCGGGCAGGCGCTGGCTTTGAGTTCCACTTTGTCAAAGGTGATTTTCCGAACGCGGGGCTTGGGGTAAGAGCGATCGAAGCGAACGGCGACGTCGGTAGGCAGTCCCAACTTGCGCAATTTCTTTTGCAGGGTCTCGGTCATCAGTTGATTGGCTTCGGGGTCGGAGTAGAGGTAAAACTTGTGGTTCCCATCCACCTTACGCCGGATAAACACGGGACTCTGCACCCGAAAGCGTTGGCGTTCGCCAAACTCCCCCGCCTCTTGAATGTCGATTTCTTCCACCCGCATGCCCCAACGAATGTGGTGGCCCTTGAGGATGCCATTGATCAGGCGGGAAAGCAATTCGGGCCGGGCGGCGCTGATAAAAAAGGTGGAGCCCCAGGGAAAATCCAAGCCATCCGCGTGACGATCGCCCGGGCTTAGCCAGGAGAGGGAATAGAGGGACAGCTCGTCGTGGACCTCATTGAGACCCAGCCATTTGTGAAAGGCGCCGACGAGGCTGCGTTGGTAATTAAAAGGCACCCGTTCGGTGTTGGGAGATAATCGCAATAAAACGCGCATTGGTATTTCTTTTAAGTGTTGAAAACAAATTTAGGGGAGGGGGGGGGGGGGAATGAAAGGACACCCCCCAACCAGAATATATTTTTTGGAAAAATTTTTTTGGAAATATATCCCAAAAAAACCCCCCTTGTTTATTTTTTTTTTGGTTTTAAAAAAATTTTTGGGTTGGGGGGCCCCCCAAAATCACCCCACCCCCTCCCCTTTTGGATTTTGGTCTAAAATTTTTTGGGCCTTTTCCCGAATGCACTGCCGCAGACGCTCCGGGCCGAGGATTTCGACGTGCTCGGCATTGGCCATGATAAAGTTGCTCAGCCCCAGGAAGGCGGCGTTCACTTTACTTTGAAAATCAAAAGTGTGGCGCTCCACTCCGGGGACGATCTCGGAGAGGGCCTTGGGATAGGCCTCGACCAGGACGTTGTAGGCAAAGACGTCGAGGCGGAGTTGGACCATTACCTGTTCGTTGTTGGCGATGCGAAAAACATCGGTGGCCTTGTAGTAGTGTTGGTCCTCGAAACTCCAGGGCGTAGCGGTAGGCAGTACCCGTTCGATGCGTTCGAGGCGGAAGTGTTTGGTAGCGGGATCATCGACGTCGTACGCTTGGAGGGTATCCAATTCAGCGTCGATGTGAAAGGGCTCGATGAGGCGGTTGCGAATGTGGTTGCTGTTGCTGCGGTAATTTTCGAGGATCACGCGCCGTTTGTTTTTCTTGGCCGCCTCCAGCCGGTCCAGTCGCTCCAGGGCGGGCTTGCGCAGCGCGCTGACGCCCAGGCCTTTATAGTCGGAGAGTCTGGCCAATTTTCTGCTCAGGTAGAGATCATCGCGTTCGGTCAGAAAGCGGGTGAGGGCGGCGCTGATTTGCCCACGGTCGGTATCGGAGAGGGGTTGGAGGTACTGGAGTTCCTTAAACGTACGGTGGGGCAGGATGGCGCATTTAAAGTGGGGGCGGTCCTGGTGAAAGCCCAGCCCTACGGCCCTGATCTTTTCGATATCGTCGTCGATGACGTCTTTGCTTTGGCCAAAATATTGGGCCAGCTCGCGACGGGTATGGCGGTAGGGGTGCGCCAGCAGGCGGAGGACGAGTCGAAGGATGCGTTCGCGGGGCGTCATGAGTGCTGGGGATTTGGTTAGTTTTTAAAAATTACGGCTACGGCGGTAACGGCCCGGAGCCCGTCGCGGCGGAGGGAATCGGGTAGCCGATGGCCATACGCCAGCCAGGCCAGCCCGGGGCTGGTCCAAGCCCGGTATCGCCCGGGGCAAGACTTCGAAACAATCAGCAGTGGCCACCAAATTAACAAGAAGTAGCGACTTTCTGCCCCACCCGATGAAAAAGGGAGAAGGGAGTTCAGTAAGTACGGATGGCTCCTACCCCAGCCACCGCCCCACCGGACCGAATGCACTGAACCTAACGCCATCCCGCCCCTACGAGCCCACATTCCTCTAGCTACGATAGCCACTTGGTCTTCCAATGCGTAATTGAAACGGATGAACTCGGTGTACAAATGATTGCGTCTGAGTGCCCTCTGGCCGCACCCCCTTTGCCAATTGGTATGACCTTATATACGGTCTGGCTGCTAATGGGTCACAGTACCCTATGGTGGTATCCCCCATCCAACTTGTGTGAATTTGAACCCGCATTGGAAATGATGGGGTATCAGTACCCTTTGTCAGTATCGTTTATTATTCTTCCATTGTTCCGACCATCGCTTCTCCTCTCATCGCAGGCGCGCTTTTGCGTACCGCGGTACCACTCCCTACCTTGGCGGTACTCGAACGGGGCTCGGCATTGGAGAGCAGACCCCAAAAACGGAATGGGACTGCCGGGGCTCCCCCTCAGCCGGCGCTGTCCCCCCAGGCTTTTCCTCCCCCCGTAGCCGCCCAAAGCCGTAGGCAGCCAGCCGGCCGAGATGGAGGGCGGGATCCAATTGCAGGTTGCAGCGCAGTTGTACCCGAAAGGCCAGCATCGGAATGTTTTTCCAACGAATGGTACGCTGGTGCGCCACACGGTGGACTTCGCCAACGACTTCTTTAAAGCGGTCCACCCCTAGGCCTTCGCCCAGGGCGCGGAGTTGGCCAGTGAGGGCGCGGCTGAGGAGCGGCCGGGCGCGATCGGGTGGGGTCTTTTTCCATTCCCGAAAGTTGTGGCGGTTTAGGGCGATCCACCGATCGAGGTGGTAGTGGTGGAGGGTGCTGCTGCGGGACAGTTGGAGGGGGCGTTCGCTGACGCGGTAGCTGTGCAGGGGGACTTCTCGATCGAGGAGGCGCAGCGAGGATCCCAGCCGGGGCAGCAGGTGTGTTTTGATGGCGTGGGCGCCGGCGTGGATTCCGGTGAGCTGTACGCCTCCGGGGATGGCGCGGAACTGGATCAGGGGGTAGCTCCAGTGGTAGTGGTGGGGGCCGCTGCGGTTGTGGTGGTGGTGAAAGTGTTCGTGTTCGAAGCCGGCGCGTTCGGCGATGGCGGCGCGGAAGGCCCGGAGGTGCTGGGGGGGGAGGTCGAGGTCGAAGTGGATTTGGAGGAGGGGCATGGGGTTAGGATTTGGTGGACGTCAATTCTTGGTATAAGGTAAAAGCATCTTTTTCTCCCAACCACTTGACGATGTCTTTCCAAGGGTATTGCGCAAAAGTGGCCAGTTGGCCTTTACGATAGAAACTACTTTTCTTGGGGGTCTTATTCTCTTGTGCAAAGACACGGCGCAGCAGCGAAGGCAGCTGCTCTTTCTGTGAGTTCGAAAAGGTAAAATCTTTCTTTCCATATTGCTTTTGTCCCCATTTCTTGATGGCTTCGAAGCGCTCTAAGTTATCGGGCAGCGGTACTTGCTGCGCCTGTACTTGGACCTCCGCCTTTTGCAATTTTCGCAGCTGTAATATGGCCTCCTCCGCCTTGGGACGTTCGGAGCTTTCCGGGTACTCGGTCACAAATGTCTCCCAATCGTCAAGTGTATTCAGCGCTTGGGCTCGGTTAAAAGCTATTACGGCTAAAGCCTCTCGCTGTTCCCAAGCTTGTTTGTGTAATCGGTCCACGATGCTCGCTATAATGCCTACGCTTCGCCCGGCAGTATAGGTCGAAAGACACTTGCTGGCATTAATTAAGTCAGTAAACTCATTGGTAGTTTTATTTTTATCGTCTGTTGGCAGCTCTAACTCAATCTGGGGATAAACCAACTGCTTATCTTGTTCCGGGGAGGGTTCGCTCGCCATGGCTAACAAAATACGGATATAAGGGCTACTCAACCACTGGGGATCCCAGGCGCACATGGTCTTCTCGTAGGCAGCCAAGTAATCATCTAAATTCCTTTCGAACATCCCGCTGGGTAGATGGACCGCTATTTTTATCTTCCCGTAGCCCAATGGTTTGGCACTACCAATATTGTGGAAGTACTGATCCGCATTGCCGTGGAACGTGAGGGCGGAGAGCAGAGCCCCAATTTCCACGGCACGCAAATTGTGAAAGCGGATTTTACCCTTAAAAACCGTTCCGGCAGGTAAGGGATTGATGGTTGATTCAATATCCTTATTTTCTTCGTTTAAGAGACTGGGCTTAGTCGAGCGGTGAACTGGGTAGCGTTTGAATCCTCCGATAGTCGCCTTTGAATTGAGATAGGTTTCTTGATTGGCCAGATAAAAGGGGTAGTACGATGCCTTAGGTGAAGATAAAACGATGGGAGTATTGGATAGCTGTGCCAAATCAACCTGCTGCGCCAGCGCGTGACCAAACATCACTCGCCCTTTTAGGGTTTTAGTATTTCGGTACTTTCCTTTTTTTGGATCGGTATCTTTGATTGTTCCAAAAATGGTTTCGGCCAAATCAAGGCGGTAGGGCTCTTTTCGATTGTAATAGGTACACAGGGGTTTTAGTTTTCGTAGATAGTGGGTGTTGGATAATTTGTATAAACGCGAGAAGCCAAAACTTATAACCGACGCCCCATCCGCCGCAAAGAATACGGGAATGCGTTTAACCCCCTTTTCCTTAAAGTATTGCCAGAGCGTTCCCGACAGCTTTTGGTCGATGGCCTGAAAACGCTCCATCAAGGATTCAGAGACCTCATAATAGTCCTCAGAGGCTTCGTGAAAGACGTATTCGTATTTCTTTCCATCCATACTCCCATAAAAAACCAGAGTGCCCTCAGAAAAACCCTCGGGGTCAAGGCGACACAGGGTGCCCGTTTGATGAATATTCCCATGTTTATCTTTACGCCCCAATTTTTTCACCTCAGAAAACTTATTCTTGATGCTAACTTTAAGTTCCTCAAATGCTTCATACTTATCTGGCGCACTAAGCTGTCCAAAATCGGGTATCTTTCTTTTAAAATCATCAATCGCGATACGGCTGTGGCTACAAGAATAAATACGCCATCCCCCATTTTTCTCTACCAACCAACCCGTTTTGAGTTGGCGATTCTGGGCAACGGCTTTTTTGTACTCCGGGTGATCCAGAGAGCGAAAGGAGAAGATGTCATCCCTTACCCGAATACGCGAAAGGCTCATCACCTCCAATACATTCCGTACCATCCCCTTGAGCGAGGTCGCCGGAATAAAGTACTGCTTGACCCCATCGATCTCGTGGTGGCAAAACTCAGGGTCCTTTTCCTCCCCCGCATAACCGTTGCGAACGAAGATGGGCGTCTCGGCGGTGAGGGTCCAGTGGATTTCGCCGCTCTCACCATCGGAAAAAGGAATGTCCTGGCTGACTTGGTCGGACCAGCCGGGTTTAAAAACCGCTTCCTCCTCGGGGGCGGGGATAAAGTTGTAGGTAGATTTTACGGACATGGTTAGGCATTTGAGCGGGTGGAAAAACCAGAAAAAATCAGGGCGCGCAGCCGGAGTACCGGCAGTTGCGTACAGTAGGGATCGGCCTCGGGTAGCCAGAGTTCTTGGAAGTAGACCCGCTCCGCTTGCGAAAGGCGGTGGGGCAGGTAGGCCCGTTCGTACAATTCGGCCTCCGATGGCAATTGCTGGAGGTCGCAGTGGCTAATGTGATAGCTACCGCTGTAGCGAATCATGATGCTGCGTTGCTGCTCCGGCCAGTAGAGGGCACCTTCGAGGAGGAAAGGGTTTTCGGGGACCTGACTAAAGTCAATCTCCTGATCGGGACGCAGCAGGTCGGGATGGGTCTGATCGGACCACCAGAGGTAGCCTTCGTAGGGGGCCGGAGGAATATCGCGGAGTTGGTTAATGGTTGTGATCATAAGGATGGTAAGGTTTACTGTCTTTAAGTAATTGCCCCGTAAAAATGCCGTGGCCCTTGGTGACCATCCCCCCAAGGGGCAGCAAGCCCCGGCAAATATCGTACAGGGCACGTTCCAGAGCGGTGATGATATTAGAGTCGTCAAAGTCCGTCCGGTCGAGGTAAAGATCAATGGTCAAGCCCTTGGTCCGATTCGCCTTTTCACTAAACAATGCCCCGTCCGAGGCGCCCCCCGTAAAACGGTCGATGGCTACGTGGTTAAAGATTTTTTCCATTCCGGGAGCGGGTAGGTCCTGATCATTGATAATGAGGTGGCCGCGTTGGGGAGGCATTTTACGGCTGGGGTTTCCTTCTACAGTAGCCGTTAGGAGCACCTCCCTTTCCGAACCAAAGATGGTGTATACGGCAGCGTTTTTAGTTCCCGTTACCTTTTCGCGGTCGGATTCCTCTCGAATGGCTTCGGCCCAACACTTTTGTAAAACGTTGTAATGAAAACAAGTCCGATGCCGGAGTGCCCCCTTGATCGACGCGGCGGGTACGAGCAAACGAAGGTCGGGCGCCAGTAGGCTCTGCTCCTCATCGTAACGCATCACCCATTCCGATACCGTGGTGTGTGCCACCTCTTCATCACCCGGGCCACCGCCAAAGTGGAAGTAAGCATCCGGTTTGAGTTTCAACCGGTAGTAGATCCCCCCTTCTGGCTCAGCTTTATCTGCCGCCGTTTCGGTCAGTAGCTGTTTTTCCACCTCTAAAGCATTGAGGGAAGGATCAAAATGCAGGTAATCCTCACAATCAGGCGCGTGACCCAAATTGAATTTACGCCAACGATAAGCGCGTACCATCAGCGCGCCGTAACCCTTGCGCGTACCCTGCCCGATGCGAAAGCCCGGATGCTTGAATTGCGCCAGCAAAGCCATCCAACGCTGTTCATCATCCGGACTGCCATCACTCTTCAACTCCAATTCGAACTTAACGCGACAACCTTGATAGACGACCTCATTACTGAACAAACCATTGTCCGCAGTATCCGCCACTCCACGGTGGGTGATGCGAACGTGTTGGCGGCGGGGCAGCTCCTTAAAGTACCGGAGCGGCCGTTCGTAAGTGTCTCGCCACTCCCCTTCCGCCACCTTACCCTGGTCAATGAGCAAGTAGGCCGCACTGATTTTCAAACGACTGCCTTCTCCATCCCGGTCCTCGTGGTAACCAAAGAAAGAGCCCCATTCGGTTTTATTTTGGTAAAGGGCGTGACGCAGTACCCCCATCAGGGAAGTACCGGGGATCATGGGAAAACCAAAAGGATCCCGTTGGACCAGCGCCTCGTGGAGTGGGGATTGATCGCCCGAGCCCACGAATAGGGGCGTACTCGCTTCCAGGACGATTCGGGCCAGGTAGCGGTGGTGAAGTGGAACGGCGGAGTGGGTATTAGTCATCTTGACATTTTTTTTGATCGTAGGATTGGGCCATGGTGGCCGCCAGTTTGGTACAGTAGGCAGTGCCCAAAGATTTGTATTTTTTCAGTGTTCCTTGCAGTATCTTAATGGGCTTCCGATCCTGAACCAGCCAGTATTTTTGGGCCGCCACCCCGCGCATCAACAGGCCATTTTTTCCTGTCTTCCCCTCGGGGAGTTCCAAAAAAAGAGCATCCCGTAAGTCCTCCACACTCGACGCCAGGGTCGCCTGGCGCCGGATTTGTCCCCACTGGCTGGGACTGATACAGGCCAGGTGCTCCGCCCGGTTTTTCATAAATTCCGCCACGGCGGACGCAATTTTACGTTGGCGCTCCCGTGCCACTCGCTTCCGATTTAGCAATTGGCCCAGGGAAGTTTTTGGACTAGCCGTACGGAGTGCCGTTCCCTTCCGTTGCAAAGCCTCCGCAGCAGTAGGCACCGGAGTACGGAGCTTAAAAGTCCACCATCCCGCTTGATCCGCTTCCAAAAAAACCGGATTGTAGCGTACCCGCCCCAGCCCCTCGCTCTGAAAGGCTCCGACGACGGGATATAGCGTCCCAACGGAGGTGCCTTCTTCCAAATCAATTACGAGCACCGAGCCCTTGTCCAGACAGTCGCGACGGGCGTTGGGCGCCCGGCGGTGACCATCCCAGGAGGTATAGCAATAAATACGAAGCTGGCTTTTTGCCCAATTGATCCGTCCCTTGAGCTGGGGACCAAAGGTGGACAAGTCGGGTTCGAAGGTGGGAATGCCCTGCGCATCCAAAAAGCACAGTTTGCTTTCCGCGTAAATGACCAGGGTCCGCGAAGCGGCGGCCGCAGCGTCTCCCCGCTCAACGGGAGAGTCCGCAAAAACAAAGTCCGCAGGTACTTGCTCTATGGCTTCGATCAATACCCGACCGTATTCCGCCGACTTGGATTTCCCGATCCGCTGCTCTCCTACCAGGGCCCTACGAATGAGGGATTCGTAGCCTTCCGCTCCTTCTCGCAAGCTTACCGTAAAGACAAAAGATTGTCCACGCCGCAGTGCATCGTAGCCAAACATCTGGCTGTCCTTTGAGCGCCGCTTTTCCCGATCGTAGGCCGATTTCAACGCAAAGCGTTTGCCGACCCGTTTGCAATAATTGCCCACGACATCAAAGTACCCGCCGCGTTGCTGACGCAACTGGGTGGGCGCCCCTTGCTTTAGGTGGTGTACCCAAGCCGTGTCCTTACCCAAATTTTGTTTGCCCTTTTCCATAGCCAGGGATAGTGGTAAGGGATAAGAACGACGCCCAGCCATCGCCAAATGGGCATCACCAAAAAGGACTTGGCCGTTGTGGAACAGGTCCAGTGCCTCCAAAGGATCAGCGTCGGCGTAACACTTTCCGGCTACCAAACCCAAAAAGTTACTGCCGGGAATGTAGTCGAGGGAAGTCAGATTACCCTCCGTGGACAGTGCCGCATTAAACAGCAAGTCCGAAAGTGCGGTACATTTAAAGTAAATGGATTTCATGAAGATTAATAAGTTTAAGTGAACCGACAACGCCCCAGTCCGCGATTGCGTTGGACGCCGAGGTGGCGGAGGTAGCGAAAGGCGGCTTTGAGAGCCGCTCGTTCTTCCTCGGTCCAGTTGGGCGCTTCGATAAAACCGTAGAGCTTGAGGGGAATACAGGTTTCGATGGAGCGAAGGGTAGCATCATCCGCCGTACCCGTCTTCGCGTCGATGGCGGTGGAGCTGAAGCGGCGGTACAAGTAAGGGACCAGTTGGTGTCGCAGCAGTTCCTCCCGGTCGGCGGTGGACAATCGAGCGTTGGAAAATACTGCCTGCCCCGGCTGGCCATCGCGTTCCCGGCCGCTATCGGGAATCCCGAAGAGGCGGTCGATGTGGGGCTGGTAATCCCGATGGCTCAGCTCGGCCAGGTCCTGGAGGGCATCGCGGAGCAAGCCCTTGACCGTCCTACCCGGCAAGTAAGGGAAGTCCGCCTCGTCTTTGAGTAGCTGCTGGTCGATATTGGGACCCGCATCCAAGCCCGAGCCGACGTGCCAGTCGCTGAGGAATTCGATTTGGTAATGGATTTTCATTGGGTGCTGATTTTGAGGATGGATTTCCGACGTTTTTGACGGAAGGCGTATAGTTGGAGGAGATCGTATAGGGGGAAGCCTTGACGGTCTGAGTCAGCTAGAGTAGCTGGCTTGGCTTGCCGCTCCCTATCGAGTTGAAGCAGTTCATAGAGCGCGGTGTTTTTCTTTTGGACGCGCTCCAGCATGGTGGGGGCATCGGGATCATCCGCCAGGACCGCCGCCACGTAACGATGGAGTTTGGAGATGGCATTGCGGCCTTCTTGATCACGAAGCCTATCAAGAGTCGCCATCCCACTCACCAAATGTTGAATGTCCCAATGTTCGTCTCGGGGATTGGCTAAATAGGCAGGTACATCGTAGCGACTTTCCCCGTTGGGTAGGCATTGTGTACGACGACGCATGGCGGCCAGGTCTTCGACGAAGGAGGATTGGTTTTTGAATAAGGCCAAGCTGCTGGGGGGACGCTTCTTATCGAGTCCCTTAGAAAAGTACTTGGCGGATTTGGTCAGGTCCTCCGCGAGTTTGACGCTGTAATGAAAGGGGAAATTGGCTTTGGCGTAGGCGATCCCGGCACAGGCGGTGAGGCCTCGGGCCAGATCCGTAAGGCCATAATCCGTTTGGAGAAAGGCGAAACGGGTTTGGGTTTCGCTTTCGAAGGCGCGTAAAAATTGGGTGGTAAAATCGAGGGCCAGGTCGGCCCGGATGATGAGGGTGAGGTCGTCGCCGCCCAGTACGACGGGGCGGAGGGGATAGTAGGTTGCCACTTTGAATTCCGTGGCGATGCTTTGGAAGGCGGTTTGTGCCGCGGCGACCGTGGCGGCGTCCAAGCTGGTGGAGAAGCGGGCCAGGGCGCTTTGCAGTTGGTCGTGCTGTCCCCGGAGTTTTTCCTTAATTTGTTGGATGACCCGGCCCAGGGAATTGCCGTCGGCGTGGACGATGGCCAGCCAGGAATCTTTTTCGCGGGGAACGATTTTTTCGATGTCCCAGGGAATGCGCCCCGGCGTAAAATTACCGGAGACCAGTTTGCGAAACAAGCCGATCCGGTTTTGCTTTTGCTGATCGTTTTTGACCAGGGTGATGCGGTCCACCCAATGTTCCTCCTCGTCGATACTTACCGCAGCCCCTCCGGTACGACGGGCTTTGGCGACGATCATCTGGCCGGGGGTCGACCGGCGGCGGGGGCGGTTGCGTTGAGCGGCCAGGTGTTCATCGAGGTGCTGGAGGGCCTCCACGAGGTGGGCCCCAATGGGGACGACGGCTTGGCTGCAATGAAGGCCGGGCGCCAGGTTTTCCACCGCCCGGGGAAACTGGCGAACGAGTTTGGCCAGGGCCGCTCTTTCGGAAGCTTCGAAGACGCAGCGGATGTTGCCGGCGGCTTGGAGGAGTACATTCTCCGGGCGGATGGTGACCTCCAACTTTCGACATTGCTCGGTAAAAAAGTCTTCGCAGATGGTATTGACCAGCTCGCTGGCGCCCAGGATTTCGCGGAGGCGGTTGGTGGCGAAGAGGTAGTTTTGGATGCGGTGGATGCTAAAGCCGTAGAGGTAGGGCATGGGGGGTAGTTATTGATTTAGAATAGGACGAGAGACATTCAGGTAATCCGCTACTTCTTTGATACGAGCGTATAATGAGAACTTGGAGTTAGCTGAATTTACAACATCGCGATGCTGATTTACCCAAAATAGTATGTCTCCAAAGTGGATTAATACCTTTGTACCATCAGCGATAGCCGTATTCATTAAATTTAGACGTTCCCTAATGGTAGCAGCTATTACTGGATCTAATTCATCAACCTCATATTCACTTCGACAGACCGGCAAGTCTTGATTATCATAGACTACAATCCTAAATTTACTTGCGTCGTAATCGTCATCTTCATAGGTCTTTACCAATACATTGGAAAATCTCACTTCATCAAAAAACAGTTCCAAGCTTTTGACACCCTGCTCGCTTGTAAAGGCCAATATTGGCTCATTTATGAATTCACCGTAGCTGCCACTCTCCTCAAGAACTCCCTTAGGTATCTTTTGAAGGTGCCTACCCTCAAGACTTCGAATAAAAGTTGCCAGATTTAGACTAATTTGATTGTGGTTTTGTTCCACTTGATCTGAACTCTGACTGTTTCCTATTTTATGGGTAAAACCTCGATTGTATGCACCATTAATGACAACCATCTCATCATACTTTGACTGATCTTTTCGCAATGTTTCTTTTAGTATCTTGAATATTCGAACAAATTCATTATCAACGATCAACTCTCGCAGTGTATCCTTAAATGATTCTAACTCCATTTCACTAAGTTTACTGATTATCCAATGACACGAATTTAAGTATGATACAAAGACGTAACTCCTCCAATTAGTGAAGGAACACTTTCAACTAGGGAAGCAAAGTACTCAGGTAGTGAGGCATTAGGATTTATGCAAATCCCTACTCCGCAAGTTGGAGATAAACTCCCTCAGGCCATTAAGAATTTGGTTCTCAAATTGACTTGCCTTTTCTGGCGAATAAATGTTTGCAATGGTATTTCTGGTGTGGCGCTTATGGCGTTGGATCAGGTTACGTAAAAGATTCCGTTGCCGTTCATTTTTAACCTCTGCCTTTAGCCGCTTGAGCACTTTATCTATTTCCCCTTCATCCATCCAATCCTTGAGCTCCTCTTGGTAGCGCTCCAAATCAAAGCCAGTAGCAACGCTTGCGCCCAATTCTTCGGCAAGTGATAGCGGAGGTGGCGTTACGGGTGGTAATGGCGGTAGACTACCTCCTCTTCGTACCAGGCAGAATTCTCCCCCAGCATGAGCATCCACACTGAATGGCTGGCCAAGGGGTAGTGAAGCAGTTCCCCGATCACGACAAATTTTCATCACCTCTTGGCAAAGGTCCCCCACCCAAATTTGTTCGCTCTCGTCCATTCTGTATTTCAGGACTTGTAGTAGAACCTTCGCAAAAGGACTGTGATCTCCGAGCGACCCGTCCAATACCGGTTCCAAACGCCCAGCCGTTAGTAACCACCGCGAGGGCATTTGATACAACCGATGCTCCAAAGCATTCCACTCCCCCCGTCTAAATAGCGCGGAAGCGTAACAAGAATCAACAATACCAAAAACATGACGGGCCTTTACTTCTTTTACAAAATCTTGTACCACACCATTAGAGAAATACGAGCTGAGTTCCCCATCCACTGCGTCAGCCAGCATCCAATGGCCCCTGGCCCAAGATTCTCGATAAGTACCGTGCCCCGAAAAATAAAACAAGAGATTATCCTGATCCGTAAGCTGCTCCAAATATTTATCAAACACAGACATAAGCCGTTCCCGAGTAGCCGCTTCATCATACAACTCCTTTACACAAGCCTCCTCCAACTCAAACCCCTCCAACAAACAATCCCGCACCGCCCGTGCATCCCGTACCGCATTGCTCAGGGGCGTCACCCCGTTTTGATACTGGTCCACCGCTACAAACAGCAGGTGCGTTTTTCCTTGAGGATAAGTATACGAGGCGGGTAAGCCCCGCCCCGGTGAAAGTTCTTCTCGACTGGCCATGGTAATTTTTCACGCAGAATAGGAAGATCTCCCCAAAACAACAGGGCCAACTAGCGAAGGCCCCATTTGAATGAGTCAAGTTTTAGTTTTAACCAGGGAAGCCCCTGATCAGCATCCACTCATTGCGCCAAGCGACGCAGCAGTTCCTCCCGACGCTCTTTTGATACGCTGAGTTCGTCACCGCCCCGAATAACGACCAAGCCCCCGCTAGACCGTTTGAAGTGCTCTACGTAATCCAAGTTTACAAAAGCCGAGCGGCTGATTTTAAAGAACTTATCCGCCGGCAAACGATTACCAATCTCTTTGAGCGTCTTGGAAACGTGAACCATTTTTTTCTCCCCTACCCGAAAAATCTTAGCGTAGTTATTGTCCGCCAAACAGTAGAGGATATCTTCCACCGGAATGTATTGATAGCCCTCACTGTGGGGCACCACGATCCGGCGAATCCCTCCCCGACGGTGCAATTCCGCTTTGGCCTTGGCCACCGCCGCTTGCAATTCGTCGGCCTTGATGGGCTTGAGGAGGTAGTCGATGGCGTTTACCTTAATGGCCCGGATGGCGTACTCATCGTGGGCGGTAGTAAAAATGACGGCAAAGTTGAGGTGCGATAATTTATTCAGTACATCAAAGCCCGTAGTACCCCCCAATTGGACGTCGAGAAAGACCAAATCGGGATGCTCCTTTTCGATGGTCTCCTTGGCTTTCGCACCGTCAAAGCATTGGGCAACGAGGTCAATATCGGGGCAGTATTTCTCCAGCTTGATCACCAAATTGGTCATGCCCTGTTTTTCGTCTTCGACGATGATGGCGCGGATTCGAGTGGGAGTGGTCATGAAGAGGGAACGAGTTTTAAGGGTAATTGAATGGATACTTTGGTACCGGCGGCCTGGCCCTCCGCATCGGTCAAATCTTCGATCATCAACCGGGCGTCGAGGTCTTTTTTCAGATGCGCAATCCGTTCTTGGGTCAGGGTGGTGCCCCAGCTTTTTTGTTTGATGACGGATTGGGATTGGATATCCCGAGCTCGGGCGCGGCCCACCCCATTGTCTTCTACCACCAGCTCGATGCTCTCCTCCCCCCGCCGTCTGATCTCAATTTGGAGCAGGCCCCGCTGGGGTACCGGCTTGTTTTTGATGCCGTGCCAAATCGCGTTTTCGACGAAGGGCTGAAGGATTAAGGGGGGAATGCGAATGGCGGCGGTATCCAGTCCGGGATCGACGGAGAGCAGGTATTCCAGGTCATCGCCCAGGCGCAGCTCTTCCAAGGAAAGGAAGTAGCGCAAAGTATCGATTTCATCGGCCAGGCAGATCTCAGCGTAGCGGGAATGTTCGATGACCATCCGGCAGAGGCGACTAAAGTCGATCAGGTATTCCGCGTCCTCG
>CALCCH010000084.1 GCA_937899855.1 uncultured Saprospirales bacterium
CCACTTGGCATTTTTCCCAGCTTGGTAGGCCACGTTGAGCTTGCCTTCTTTGAGTAGTCGATCGGGATACAGTTCGGCGGCTTGGGTAGCACTGAGCTGGATCGTCACCAGGTCTTTGCGTTTGGGGATGTTGAGAACATCCCCTTCCTTGAGGATAAAATTGAAACGGGAATCGGGGTTTTCGCGCACCTTGTCCAACTCGACGATGATGTAACCCACGTCATCTTGATTGCGGTACAGGCTCACCCCCGCCAGAAAGGCCTCGTCGGTGAGTCCGCCGGCGCGTTTGATGACGCTCCAAATTCGCTCGTTGCGATTGACCAGGGCGTACTGCCCCGGAAAGCTGACCTCCCCCAATACGGAGATGTTGCGTTGCAATTCAAAGTTGGGGACCGAGCGGACGACGATCTGATCGTAGGGTTGTAGTTCGAAGGCCGTTCCGCTCACGGGTTGTAGGTTTTCATCCACCTCGATGGTGGCAACGGTGGTTTCGGTTGCTTGGTCGGCATTGAGTACGATGCGGGAGATGTCGATCCGATTGCGAGCGGCTTCCAGGCGGAGGCCGCCAGCCAGGGTGAGGATGTCGGTGAGGGTGAGGGTGGCATCGTAGCGGTATTCGCCGGGTTCGCGGACGGCACCGCTGATTTTGACAAAAGATTCGTTGACGAAGCGGTATTGGGACAGGACTTCCACCCGATCCTGGGCTTGGAGCGCCAGGTTGGCGGTGGATTGAGGATTGGCGATGGCCTCGCGGAGATTGATGCGGATGTACTGGGGTTCTCCCCGGGCGCCACCGGCGGGAGTTCGGTAGACGTAGGCAAAGTCGGTCGCATCGGCCCGGAGTCCACCGGCCAAGATGATAGCCGCATCCAGCCGCAGTTCCTTACCCTGATCCAGATCGAGCTTGGTGGGCTGGCGGACGGCCCCCTCAATATTGATGGTACCCTGATCCACGTAACCCTTTTGCGAGAGAATCCGCAACTGATCCTTGGCGCGGAGAATGATATTGGCGGGCCCTGTGGCATCCTGCAGGACCGCGGCCAGATCGATCTTTTCGTAGGTGGTGGTACTGTCCGCTTGTTGGCGGAGTAGGAAGGCAATGTCCCGGCGGGCGCCTTCCCGCAATACGCCCTTGGCCAGCAAGTCCGCGACCTTCATCTCGGCCATCAACTCAAATTGCCCCGCCAATTCTACGGCCCCAACAATCTCCACAAAATTATCGTAGCCGCCCGGAATGATGGGTACGACGACCCGGTCACCACGGAGCAACGGAAAATCTGCGTTTTGTTTTTCCAAATCGCGAAAGTTAACGTCTAGAATGCGCTCGCGATCGTCGACGTAGCGTTTTACCTGTAGGTTGCCACGGTAGGCATTGTCCGCCAAGCCTCCTGCGTAGCGGAGGAGTTGTCGCAGCTCTTCGCCCTCTTCCAATTCAAAGACAAAGGGGCGGCGCACCGCACCACTGATGTCTACCGTCCGACCGACGGTTCCGACGTGGATCACGTCATTGTCCTGGAGGTAAAATTCGTCCTGCACCGCGGGGTCATTCATGAATTCGTATACGTCGATCTCTCGGGTGGGTTCTCCCGCGCGAATCAGACGGATGTTGCGCACGCTACCGATATCGGAGGGGCCACCGGCGGCGACCAGGGCGTTGAAGGCAGTATTGGTAGCGGGCAGGGTGTAGCTACCCGGGTTAAAGACTTCTCCCAGGATGTTGACGGTGATGGTACGAGCGTAGGTAATCGTGACTTCGAACTCTTCGGGGCGAAAGTTGTAGTACTGGGCGTAGCGACTCCGGAGCAATTCCCGGGCCTGCTGGTAGGTTTTGCCCTTCAGGCTAATGCGGGGCAAGCGGCTGGGTTTGATGTAACCTTCGGTGTTGACTTCCAGGGTGATTTCTTCTTGGGAATAGCCCCAGATCGCGATGTTGACCCGATCACCGGGGCCCATGACGTAGTTGGCGGAGGGCCGAACATCTTCGGCACTGGTGAAGACACTGATGGTCTTGTCGCGGAAAATTTGCTGGCCGTACACCCGGGCGGGCGGGCGTTGGATTTGTTCCGTTTGGGTATCGATGATTTCTTCGGCAATGGCTTCGTCGAGTGGTTGTCCCTCCTCCACGGCCTCCTGAATGTTGTCCGCAGCCCCACTGGCGACTTCCTCGATGGCTTGCTCTTGGGTAGTGGTAGCCTCCGCTTCCAGCTCGAGCAAAACTTGTTCCAGTACTTGTTCGGCTTCGGCGACTTCCGCAGCGTTGGTGGGATCAATATTGTCGACGTCGATCCCGCGCTCCAGCATCCGCTTTTTGACTTCGTCCTCCGGAATTCCCCGACTCTGCAATTCTCGGCGGGCCGCTTCGGGGCTGAGTACCTGGCTGAGGGCGGGGGTAAGGATCAACAACAGGCAACAGAGGATGCCAAGTAATCTCTTCATGGTGATGTGCTGTGTTTCTAAGATTTTGTCTCTTTTTACCAAAATTCGGACAAATGTACTTAGATTCTGAAGATTTGCAGCAAATCCACAGCTTAATTCACCAACAGATTCCCTTTTTTGGAATATTTGATAAAAATGTGCGTCAAAGTGCTTGGCGGGCGCCTCATGCGTCGTAATTCAGGACCGGAGCCAACCAGCGTTCGGCCTCTTCTAGCGACCAAGCCTTGCGCTTGGCGTAGTCCGCTACTTGGTCTTTGCCAATTTGGCCCAAGCCAAAGTAACGCGCTTCGGGGTGCGAGAAATACCAACCACTCACCGCCGCCGCCGGATACATGGCGTAGCTTTCCGTGAGTCGAATACCAATCTCTTCCTCCACCCGAAGCAGGTCGAACAGGGTGGCTTTTTCGCTGTGCTCGGGGCAGGCTGGATAGCCGGGTGCCGGGCGAATGCCGCGGTATTGCTCCGCGATCAGGGCTTCGTTATCCAGGCTTTCCTGGGGAGCGTAGGCCCAGAATTCCTGCCGTACCCGCTGGTGCATCCGTTCGGCGAGGGCCTCGGCGAGGCGATCGGCGAGGGCCTTGAGCAGGATGGCATTGTAATCGTCGTGGGCCGCTTCAAAATGAGCAACCCATTTTTCGATTCCGATCCCGGTGGTGACGGCAAAGCCACCGATGTAGTCGGCGGTTCCCGTCTCGCGGGGTGCGATAAAGTCGGCTAGGGAAAAGTTCGCTTGCCCCGGGGCCTTCTGCCGTTGCTGGCGGAGGTGATTCAACTCGGCCCGCGGGGTGTCGCGCTCCTCATCTGGGTAGATAGCGGTGCGGTCGCCCTCCAGGGCATTGGCGGGAAAAAAGCCGATGATGGCTTTGGCCTTGAGCCATTTTTCGTCGATGATCCGCCGGAGCATGCTCCGGGCGTCGTTGTACAATTTTTGGCACTCCTCCCCCACTATCTCGTCCTTCAGGATTTGGGGAAATTTGCCCCGCAATTGCCAACTGGCGAAAAAGGGTGTCCAGTCGATAAACTCGGTCAACTCCTCAATGCAGTAGTTGTCGAAGACTTTGGTGCCGGTAAATTGGGGCACCGGCGGTTGGTAATTTTCCCAATCCAGCTGGATGGGATTGGCGCGAATCTGTGCCAGACTTCGGTATTTTTTATTGGAGCTGCGATTGCTTCGGGCGGCACGCAGCTGGTCGTATTCCGTTTTGTTCCGCTCGACGTTGAGGGTGCGGTTATCGCGTTCTTTGCTGAGTAGGGCGCTCGCCACGGCCACGGCCCGGGAGGCATCCAGTACGTGGACGGCGGGGCCGCTGTACTGCGGCGCTACCTTTACGGCGGTGTGTACCCGGGAGGTGGTCGCCCCACCAATCATCAGGGGAAGCTCAAATCCCAGCCGCTCCATTTCTTTGGCTACGTATACCATCTCATCGAGCGAAGGCGTAATCAGTCCGCTCAGGCCGATGATATCGACGTTTTCTTCCCGGGCCCTTTTGAGGATCTGTTCGCAGGGCACCATGACCCCCATATCTACGATTTCGTAGTTGTTGCAACCCAGTACCACCCCGACGATGTTTTTGCCGATGTCGTGTACATCGCCCTTGACCGTAGCCAGGAGGATTTTCCCCTTGGCGGAGCTCGCGTTGCCCGTTCTGCGTTTCTCCTCTTCGATGTAGGGCGTAAGGTAAGCCACGGCGCGCTTCATCACCCGGGCACTTTTTACCACCTGGGGCAAAAACATTTTGCCCGCTCCGAACAGGTCTCCCACCACATTCATCCCATCCATCAGCGGTCCTTCGATGACTTGGAGGGGAATGGGATACTGCTGGCGAGCTTCTTCGGTATCGGCCTCGATAAATTCGGTAATGCCCCGAACGAGGGAATGGGTCAGTCGCTCCTGGATCGTGCCTTCCCGCCAACTCAGGTCCTTTTGTACGACCCGACCACCACCTTTGACACGTTCGGCGTAATTGGTTAGGGCTTCGGTAGCGTCATTGGTCCGGTTGAACAGCACGTCTTCGACCAGGGTCAACAGCTCACGGGGAATCTCTTCGTACACTTCGATCAAACCGGCATTGACGATTCCCATGTCCATACCCGCCTGAATGGCGTGGAACAGAAAGGCCGAGTGCATGGCCTCCCGAACCGTGTTGTTGCCGCGAAAGGAGAAGGAGATGTTGCTCACCCCACCGCTTATCTTCGCACCGGGGCAAAGGGCTTTGATTTGGCGGGTGGCCTCGATAAAATAAATGGCGTATTCGTTGTGCTCTTCGATCCCGGTGGCGACGGCAAAAATATTGGGATCGAAGATGATGTCACTGGGATTGAATCCCACCTGCTTGGTGAGGATATTATAGGCTCGAACGCAGATCTCGACTTTCCGTTCGACCGTATCGGCTTGGCCGTCTTCGTCAAAAGCCATGACCACTGCCGCGGCGCCGTAGCGTCGAACGATTTTGGCCTGGCGGATAAATTCGGCTTCGCCCTCCTTGAGCGAGATGGAATTGACGACGCACTTGCCCTGGACGCACTTCAGCCCCGCCTCGATCACTTCAAACTTGGAGGAATCGATCATGATGGGCAGCTTGGCAATCTCGGGCTCGGCCATCACCAGGTGGAGAAAGTCGATCATGGCCTGTTTGGAATCCAGCAGGCCCTCATCCATGTTGATGTCGATGATTTGGGCGCCCCCCTCTACCTGGTGGAGGGCCACGGAGAGAGCTTCGTCGTAATTGCCCGATTTGATCAGGCGCGCAAATTTGCGCGAGCCCGTTACGTTGGTTCGTTCGCCGATGTTTACAAAATTGGTTTCGGGGCGAATGACTAGGGGTTCCAGACCGCTCAACTGGGTATATTCTGGTACCGATTGGATGGAACGGGGGGACAATCCCTCCACCGCCTGGGCCATGGCGCGGATGTGGGCAGGAGTGGTCCCGCAGCAGCCACCGATGATGTTGACGAAGCCACTGGCGGCAAAGTCGTGGAGGTAGCGTTGCATTTCGTCGGCATCCTGATCGTATTCACCAAATTCGTTGGGCAGGCCCGCATTCGGATAGGCGCTGACGTGGGTATTGGCAATTTTGGACAGGGTTTCGACGTGGGGACGCATCTCCTGGGCCCCCAGTGCACAATTGAGCCCGATGCTGAGCAATTCGATGTGGCGCACCGAGATCCAGAAGGCCTCTACCGTTTGTCCCGAGAGGGTCCGGCCACTAGCGTCAGTGATCGTTCCGGAGAGCATGATGGGCAATTTGGCCTCCTTTTCCTCAAACAAGCGGTCGATGGCAAAAAGGGCGGCTTTGCAATTGAGGGTATCAAAGATGGTCTCGACGAGGAAGATATCGGCGCCCCCATCGAAGAGTCCGGCGGCTTGTTCGTAATAGGCTTCGGCCAATTCGTCAAAGGTGACGGCGCGGAAACCCGGGTTATTGACATCTGGGGAAAGGGAGGCGGTCCGGTTGGTGGGTCCCATAGCGCCCGCCACGAAACGGGGCCGGTCGGGCTGCTCCTGGTTGAAGGCATCGACGACCCGGCGGGCGATTTTGGCCGATTCGTAGTTGAGTTCGTAGGCCAGGTCTTCCATGTCGTAGTCGGCCATGGCAATCCGGGTGGCGCTGAAGGTATTGGTTTCCAGAATGTCGGCACCGGCATCGAGGTAGGCCCGGTGGATCGCTTCGATGATTTGGGGTTGGGTCAGGGATAGCAGATCGTTGTTGCCCTTGACGTCGAGGTGGTGATCGGCAAAGCGTTCGCTGCGGAAATCCGCCTCTCCCAATTCGTACTGCTGAATCATCGTCCCCATGGCACCGTCGATCACCAGGATACGTTCTTTTAACAATTGTCTAATATCTTTCATGCGCACGTTTGTTGATTGATGGAGCTTGCGATCGGGCCACGGCTTTTGGGGACGTAGAAAATGGGGGAAACTTCGGGCGTTGGGCGGCCACCTTTGTTGGCCACATCGATCGCAAGTCGGATTTGTTGATCTAGGACTGCAAAATTAGCAAATACAACCATCAAATTCCACTGTTTGTTCCAACTGGAAAGTCATCCGAATGTTGGTATTTAAAAACTTTTAAATATTTAATTTTTGAAAACCGAAGATTAAGTAACATTTTTGCTGCCCGAAACGCACGACACCCTTATGAAAGAATCAAGACTGAGGAGTATCCTCAAAGCGGTTACCTGGCGATTGATCGCCACCGGTACTACTTTTACCCTGGCCTATCTGGTATTCAGCAATTCCGATTGCGAGGACGTCATGGAAAAATCCACCATCGTGGCGGGTCTCGAATTGATGATCAAGTTGGTCATCTACTACCTACACGAAAGAGCCTGGCAAATGGCCCCTACCGGCAGTATCCGCCGCTTTTTCGGTATAAAACAGGAAAGTCAGTAAACGGTAAAACTTTCGATACTTTGGCAGATAACATACATCCCATCTTCGATCGCCTGCTCCAGCGCAGCGATCGCGAACAACGGCTTCAGCAACGCAGCAAGGTACTTTGGCTGACCGGATTGTCTGGCTCGGGCAAGAGTACCATCGCCCAGGGTTTGGAGCGACAGCTTTACAACGAGGGCTTTTTTGCCCAGGTTCTGGACGGAGACAACATCCGCAGCGGCATCAACAACAATCTCGGTTTTGGTTTGGACGATCGACGCGAAAACATCCGCCGCATTGCTGAAATCGCCAAATTGTACCTCCACAGTGGGGTCATTACCCTCAACTCCTTCATCAGCCCCACCCGCGAGATTCGCGATTTTGCTCGGACCATCGTCGGTCCCGAGGATTTTATCGAAATCTACGTCAACGCTCCCCTCGAAGTCTGCGAGCAGCGCGACGTTAAGGGCCTGTACCAAAAGGCACGTCGGGGCGAAATCAAAGGCTTTACGGGCATTGATTCGCCCTACGAAGCACCGGAGCAGCCGGCCCTTGAAATCCGTACCGATCAACTGAGTTTGGAAGAATCGGTGGCACGCATCTACGCCTACCTCCAGCCCATCATCCGCCGCTAGCCCTCAGAAGTCCAGCCGCCGCTGATTGATGTTCATCCGAATGCCCCCCTCAATAAAGGCATCGGTTCGGTCGCGGACGGACTCCTGTGAGGTCTTATTGCGGTAAAAGTAAGACAAGTCAATAAAAACATTGTGGAAGAGTTGGTAGGACAGATCAATTCCCGCAATGACAATATCGGAACGGACGCCTTGTAGCGTCTCGTTACCAAAGTTGTCGCGGCGATTGCCGTAGTCCAAAATCAAATCTCCCCCGTAGTTAAAACTACCATCATCCTCCCCTTGCTGGGCGAGGATCAGCCGGGTATTGAGCACCAGGCGATCCAGTATGGGATAGCGCAATTGAACCAGAAATTCCCGAAAATTGGCTCCCAAGGGGTGGGCCAGCGACTGGACGGTATGGGTGTAATTGGAGGCGCTGTCCCGATGCTGATAGGTGTAGGGACGGACCACGTTGATCTCAGCCTGCAGGTCCAGGTGGTCAATTCCGAGGGCATCAAAATACTTGATCCCCAGCTGGAACCCATACTTATTGGCCCACCAACCCCGGCGTTCCACCAGCAACTCGTTGAAGACGAACTCATCGAGCATCAGCTGGCCGTACAGCTGTCCCGTCTTGAAGAAATCGTAGGCAAAATCGAGGCCAATCAGGATATTATCGGGGCTGTCCAGGCCCTGTTCGATCGTACGATAGAGGATACCCGGAGTGATGTATTGGAGCTCTTACTGGCCTTCGAGGTGGTAGATAACCGTTTCGAAAATGCCGAGTCGCAGCTGGGGAATGGGCCGGTAGGTCAGGTAGTGGGCCACCATGTATTTTCGGTCCAGTACGTTGTTACCCGGGTTGTCGCGTAGGCTCTCGGCGTTGAGCTCGGCAAAGATATTTTGGTAGTGAAATTTCCAAACGCGGGTATTGAGTTTGAGGTAGAAGTAGTTGTTGGCGTAGTCGGACAAAAAGAGAGATCGGTAGCCGTTGCCAATAAAATTGCGACCGTGCCCAAACTGTACCCCGACGTGGGGGCTCAGATGGAAGCCCAGATAGCCTTGCGACAGTAGAAAATCCTGCCCTTGATCGATGTTGAAGACCGAACTTTGGTAGTTTTTGTAAAAACCAGCCCCCGGAACGGCACTTTCCAGCCCAATGCGTTCGCGAACGTACTCCGGGAACCGCGCCTGGGTTTCCAAGATATTGGTGTAAAAATAGATGCGATCGTCTATCCCACCCCGCAATTCAACACCACGGCGGTTGTAGAAAATGGGATCGTCCACGTTGCCATCGCGACCGTAGCGGATATTGAGAATGGGATTGAGCCGGAGGTGAAAAAACTTTTCGTCGATTTCAAAAAAATTGGCGGGGCTGCGGTAGAAGTATTTGAGGAGGGGTTTGCTGCTCCGTTGGTAGTACGGGCTTTCGGTGGAAGCCGCCGACGGGCGCGCCTCCAGGGTGTAAAAGGTCTGGCTACTATCGACGTAAACCCGGCGATAGACCCGTTGTCCCGATTGGGCGATGGTGGTGGGCAGGGCACCCTGGACCAGCCACTCGTTGTTGTCGAGTAGTAGGTGTTGAAGGTCGAAACGATCCCGGGGTGTCCAGGCGAGGTCTTGGGTATCCAATTGGATGGCCAAGGTGGCCAGGTCACCCCGGAGGTAGGGGCGCAGGGAGTTGAAGTGGCGGGTAGCGAGGCCAGATTTGACGCTGAGGCGATCGACGAGGTGGTCGGCGTAGCCTCCGATGGGGCTGGCGGAGCCTTGAGCATCGAGCAATTGGGGAAGCAGCAGGAGCATCAGCAGGGGGAGGGCCCGAGCAATAGTCATAGGGATAGAGCTAGGTGATGAATGAACAAAACGAATGACAATTTACGGAAATCCGTACTTCCGCAAATCCGTATTTACTTTTTTAATTCTTTTTCCAGCAGTTGGAGGATGTAATCCCGCATGCTGATGCCCTTTTCGATGGCCCGAATCTTGAGCCGTTTGTGCATCCGCTCGGGGGTGTCGATGGGCAGCCGGACGAGTTTTTCTTTCTCCGGAGCTACGGGCTTGGACCGGGAACGGTTTTTACTGGCTTGGGGAGCTTTGGAGGATTTGGCAGTGGGTTCGACAGTGGGTTCGACAGTGGGTTGGTGGATTTGCTCCACTTGGGCCTTGATCACCTCGGTATCCTTGCTGGTTTTTTTGAGGGGCACCTTGTCGGGGAGTTGGGGGCTCTTGTTTTTATTGAGGGTGCCACTGATGTCGAAGGTTTTTTTTGCCATGACTGCTGATTTTGGTAAAACGTGAAACAATTAGAGGGCTTTGAGGAGGTCGAGTACCTCGTTGGTCAGTTGGGTCACCTCCCGCTTGGCCTTGGTGTCGCGGTATTCGTAGACCCCCAGTCCCATCACGCAGGCCTCCTCGTAGGCGATGCGGTGGCGGAGGGTCGCTTGTAGGGTTCCGATTTCCAATTCGTCGAGTGCCTTTTGGATATCCCGGTTGAGGTTCACCTTGGGGTTGAACTCGTTGAGCAGAAAGCGGGCCTGAATGTGCTCCTTGAGGCTGCGGGCCTGATCGAAGTGTTCCATAAACTTTTCGGTGGCCCAAATATCGAGACCGCTGGGCCGGATGGGGATGAGGACCAGATCGCCGAGGATGAGGATGGTGCTAACCAGCTTGGAAATGGCGGGCGTACCGTCGATGAGGACCATGTCGTAGTTTTCTTCGACTTGACGGATGTTTTTTCGGAGGGCGTTGCTGTCGGTAATACCCATGACGGTGATGGGGGGATGGTCTTCGGAGCGGATCCCCGACCAGTGGACCGAGCTGGCGTTGGTATCGGTATCGATGATGGCGACGCGGTATCCCATGTGGGCAAAGCAAACGGCGAGGTTCTGGGAGATGGTGGACTTCCCTACCCCACCCTTCAGACTGGTAATGGCGATGATCATAGTGTTTCGATTGTCACTTTTGGTTAAACTGATTTCCGTATATCCGTACTTCTGTGAATCCGTATATCAGTTTTTACGGTAATCCACGGATACTGATTTGCGAAGATACGCATTTCCGTGAATCAGGCAAACCTTATTTACGATTCTCCGCAAATCATTGTTTCCGTTTTTCTGGTTTTCTGTACCTACGGAAAACCGTGTTTAATGATTTACGCTTTCCCGTATGGCTGTAAATCTTTAAATCCGTATATACGGATTTCTGTAAAAGCGTAAAAGCGTAAAAGCGTAATCTACTCAAGGTGGTAAAAGTAGTGGTCCGTAAACACGGATTTCCGTATTTCAGCAGATCAGCAAAATAATGACAAAACACATTTTTATTCGCGTAGAGCGTCTAAAAAAAATCAACTGGGGAAACCTGTGGGAATCTACTTTTAAACGGTCAGAACGGCTTAAAATGGCTCTGAGCCCGCTTTGAGCCACTGGCCTCAACTTTCTTTTTCTTTTGGCGCAACTTTTCTTTTTCTTAGCCTTAGAAACTAAACCTAGGAATGTTTTTTTAAAACCCCTAACCTTTCTTTCGTTTAAAGTACAATTTACTTTAAGTTTTAATTTTTACCTGATTTAATCTTTTAAGGTCTCATAACTTATTGTAAACCAGCCATTAGTATTTTATAAAGCGTAGAGTTACATCACAAAAGCGTAGGGCTACATCACAAAAGCGTAGGGTCGCATCATAAAAAGCGTAGAGTTACATCACAAAAGCGTAGGATTGCATCTCGATAAGCGTAGGGTTACATCACAAAGGCGTAGAACTACATCAAAACCGTAGAATTGCATCAAAAAGCGTAGAATTACATCAAAAAACGAGAAAGACTTTTCCACAAAAGCGTAGCAATACATCGTTTCCCTAGGTTTTCGTCTACAAAAAGCGTAGAACTGCATCACAAAAACGTAGGGCTACATCAAAAAGCGTAGAATTGCATCAATATAACAATTCAATTTCATGGTTTTGTGCCCGACCCCTTGGTTCCTTACCAAATCCTAGAAAAGCGTAGGCTTACATCAGTGCTATCGTAAAAGCGTAAAAAAAGCAGAGAAAAGCGTAAATATTCCGGCTCAGATAACGCTTTTGTGCTATATTTGCCCCACATCAAGTCTTTTCTCCTCACCTAATGCTGCACAACCCTAAGGCGTATGGCCATCATCAAGCACAATAAACTCATCGAAACCAGCTATAAGCTGAACAGTCGAGAACAATTCTTCGTGCTCTATCTGATCTCCCAAATCTCTCAAAACGATCTTGGATTTAAGGAGCACCGCATGCACTATTCCGAAATTGAACGGATCATCAACTTCGATGGGAAACGTCGATTGGCCAACAAATCGGAAGTATTTGCGCTCATGGACAAGCTCAATAGCGTCCCCATTTTGTACGAAAAGGGAAGCATTGTGGGAAAGAGTGTGTGGCTACAGCACATGGAACACAACACCGATACTGACGAATTTACCTTTAGTATTTCGGAAAAACTCCGTGAATATCTGCTCCAGTTAAAGGAACATTTTACGCGTTACAGCTTGAGCAATATCATCTACCTCAACGGCAACGCGGTCCGGCTTTACGAGGTATTGAAGCGGCACCAGTACAAGGGAGAGTGCGAGCTGACCATCGAAAAGCTCAAATTTTACCTGGGCATCGAAAACCGTTATCCCAAGTTTTACGAGTTCAAACGTTGGGTACTGATCCCCGCGCAAAAGGAGATCGAGCAGTACACCGATATCCGTTTTGAGTTTCGCCCCGGCAAAAAAGAAAAAAAGCGCATCCTCAGTTTGAAGTTCTACATCTTTGAGAACGAACCCCAGTACACCCCCGAAATGCTACAACTGCTCAGCGGCCTGGAGGAGGGTAGGGTAGGGGAAGAGGTCTCCAAAGATCAACCCGTGGTCGACGCGGTTCCGGCGGCTCCGGAGCAGCTTTCCCCCACCCAGCAAAAGGCCTACCGCTACCTGCTCGAAAAGGGTGTCAACAAACGCTTCATTACGGACCAAATCCTAAGCCACCCCAAAGTCAACTACGCTCCCCTCCGCGGCTACGAGGACCTGTACTTCCGCCTACTGTGGAAATTCTTCGCCAGCAAAACCAAAGCCGAGCGCAAAGCCGGGGCCTTCGTCAACTGGTGGAAGAAGGGGCGACTCACCGAACCCGGGCTACACGCCCGAATGGTCGAAACCGTCCTCGAACGCAGCAAGATCATGACCCAAAAAGAGCGTGACGAACGCGAAAGTGCGGCCCGACAGGAGCCCCGCGACGAGCCCTTCGAAGACCTCAGCCGCCGGACCACCGCCCGCCGCAATTTTGATCCCGCCCAATTTCGTCGGGATCACGAGGCTATTTACCAACATTTTCTGGATGAGGTCAAACAAAGCTACGCCGCCACCCTGCTAGTCGCCCCCCAGGACCTGGATTGGAACAAATACCGCAAATCCATCGAAAATCAGGTGCATTACAAGTGCAAAGCCTGGTTACTGCAGGAGCTGGCCTGAGCCAAATTCAATTGCCCCGGGGCAACTTGCCGGCCCTCCTTGCGTTCATTCTTTCGTCGGGACGAATACAAGTGCGATATTTGAAAAACAGCGACCGCCTTTTTAGGTGCAATTTTTGATATTTTAGCTTCCGAGTAGCACCCCAACTAAGGCTATCATCAAAAGCGGGTTTTATCTACCAATTTTATCGGGTGGCAACCATTGCCAACTTGAATCAATCTATCGCTTTATGAAAAAGCTCCTTCCCCTTCTCTTATTGCTCGCCATCAGCTTCGGGGGGTACGGTCAAATCTGGAACGGCCAAGATTCCCTCTACGGCAACGAGTGGATCAATTACGATCAGGATTATTACAAAATTATGGTCGCCGAAGACGGTCTGTTCCGCCTCTCGACCCAGGTCCTCAACGAGGCGGGGATTCCAACCAGCAGCATCAATGCCTCTCGGTTTCGATTGTTCCACCTGGGAGAGGAAGTCCCCATTCATACCTCGACCAATCAGCCCCTTTCCGGTAGTGACTACATCGAGTTTTACGGCCGTAAAAACCGCAGCGAAATGGACCGGCACCTCTATACCAGTGCCGAAAACGAAATGCTCAACCCAGCGTACAGCCTCTTTACCGATACCTCCGCCTATTTTTTGACCTGGGACAACGGGGGCAATCACCGACGCGTGCAGCAAGTCAGTAATGACCTGAGCAATCTACCGGCTCCGGAGCCCTTTTACTGGCACGAAGAAGTGGTGGTGCTGTCCGAAGAGATGATTCAGGAAAGCAAAAGCCAGGGAGTGTCCTATTCGAGTTTTGAGATCCTGGAGGGTTTTGCCGCCCGTCTGCGGCGCACGAATAATACCCGGATACCCACCTCCGCGATCTACCCCGCCGAGCCAGAGAGTCGACTGTCCGTACGCCTGGCCACCAATACGACCCAGCACCAACTGGAAATCCGAATCGATGACGAGACGATGCTGACCGATGAGTTTTTCGGAACGCGACTTCGGCAGTACGACCTGGTTGTTCCCACCGACAAATTGGGCTCTAACTCTAAATTTACCTGCTACGGCGCTTCGGGGGGGCAGGATCGCAACGCCCCGGCGGTGTACGTACTGACCTATCCGCGCAACTTTGACTTTAGCGGACGCTCGGCTTTTCACTTCTCGATCGGGGGAGCGAACGGTCGCAAGTTGCTGGAGATCGCCAATTTTGATGGGGGGGGGACCAATCCCATTCTCTACGACATCACCAACCACCGGCGAATGTTGGTCGACTTTGATGCCGGCAGCGATCTGACGCGAGCCGTGCTGCCCGTGGTGGGAGAAGATCGGGATTTTATTTTGGTCAACCCCAATAGCGGTGTAAAAACGGTGATGGAACTGGAGCGGATGAATTTCCGTGATCTCTCTACCTCGACGGCGGAATACATCATCCTGACCAATCCGCAGTTGTATTCGGACGGCAATGGCAATAACCATGTACAGGAATATGCCGACTACCGCGCCAGTATGGCGGGGGGGGGGTACGAAACCACCATCGTCGATATTCAGCAGTTGTACGACCAGTTTGGCTACGGTCTTCACCGGCATCCCCTATCGGTGCGAAATTTTGCCAATTTTCTCAAGAAAAATTGGGAACGACCGCGTTATTTCTTCATCATTGGCAAAGCCCGCGAATACGCGTTCACCCGTACCCAAGCCGACCTGGAGGATCCCATCAATCGGGCCTTCTACGTTCCTACCTTCGGAGTGCCGGGGGCGGATAATTTGTTGATTTCCTCCGGGAATACCTCCAGCGTTCCCGTACTGCCTTTGGGAAGATTGGCAGCGAGCTCCCCGGATGAAATCCGCATTTACCTGGATAAGGTTAAACTCTTGGAGAGCAACGAAAACCTTCCGCAGACTTTCGAGGACCGCGCCTGGCAAAAACGCATTCTTCACCTCAGTGGGGGGGACCCCACCATCCAGGAATCCATCGCAAATTTTTTGGCGGGAATGGAAAATACCATTGAAGACAATGGCTTTGGTGCGGACGTGACCACCTTTTACAAGACGAGTACCGACCCGGTACAGATTTCGGAATCGGAAGAAATTTTCCGTCTGATCAACGATGGGGTCTCCATCATCACCTTTTTTGGCCACTCTGGTGTGGGAACCTTCGATTTCAATATCGACAACCCGGAGAACTACTTCAACTACGGCAAGTACCCCACGATGTTTTCCCTGGGTTGCTTTTCGGGAAATATCCATACCTCGGCCCAGGGAATCAGTGAGCGCTTTCTTTTTTACGAGGAAAAGGGAGCGGGATCCTTTATCGCCTCTACGGGGCAGGGCTTTATCTCGGTACTTCGCAATTTTGCCAATACCTACTACGACCTCATTGGGGGGAGTATGTACGGACAGGGCCTGGGGGATGTACTTCGCGCCACCATTCAGGAATACGATAGCAATCAGGGGCTCACGGTGAAGACGCTCCACCAGCAATTTACCCTACACGGCGACCCCGCCCTGCGGATGAACCCCCGGCCCGGCCCCGACTTCATCGTCGATGCCAGTACGGTATCCTTCGAACCCGCCGTGGTCAGCTCCCGGCTCGATAGCTTCTCCATCAATTTTGCGATCAACAACCTCGGTCGCAAGGTTACCGACTCCTTCTTCGTACAGGTCGAACAAGAGCTGCCGGGAGGGGATCGCGTGAGCCTGATTCGGCAATGGGTGGCTGCCCCGGGCTTTGGCGATCGCTATTCTTTCCGCGTACCCTGTTTTGGTGCCATCGCTGCGGGCCTCAACCGCATCTACATCGAGGTAGATACCGAAGGGACCGTGGAAGAGCTGCCCGGCCCAGCGGCGGAGATGAACAACCGCCTCCAAAGTGGCGGACGGGATGGCGTTTCGCTGTTCATCATCGACAACAGCGCCCAACCCGTTTACCCGCCCGACTTTGGCATCGTCAACCAAGCCCAGGTGACCCTCAAATCCTCGACCCGCAATAGCTTGATGGGCCAGCAGCGTTACCTCTACCAAATCGATACCACCGATACGTTCAACAGCCCCGCCCTGCGCACCACCAGCACGGACCAAACGGGGGGGGTCGTGGCTTGGCAGCCGGACTTTGCCTTTGAACCGGGGCGGACCTACTACTGGCGCATCAGCCCCGACTCCCTTTCGCCGGATCAGGGTTACGTCTGGGAAGATCAGTCCTTTACTTACCTGCCCGGTACGACCAACGGTTGGAACCAATCCCATCGCGATCAATTTAAGGAAAATCAGGTACAGGGTCTGGCCGTCAACGATGGGGGAGATTTTGACTTTCTGACCAATGGTTTTTTCATTACCATTCGCAATAAAGTGTCGCAACCCAACGACGAGCCCCAGTACATTTACAATTTTGAAAATCCCGCGGGTTCGGTTCGCCCTTGGAAGTTTCTCGATGCGGGAATTGCCGTAGCCGTTGGTGATGCGGTGACGGGAGGAGCCTGGGAAAATCCACCGGGCGGATTGTACGGCAGTACCAATCCCAATTCCTTTACCCGGGTCTTTGCCTTTCCCACCGGTAGCCCGGAGGAGCGCAAAGTCCTGCTGGACTTTCTCACCGATGTGGTACCGACCAAAAATTACGTTTGGCTCTTCTCCGTCCAAGCCGATGCGGGTGCCGATTTTCGGCCGGAGGAATGGGCGGCGGATTCCCTCACCTACGGTCAAAACCTCTTCCAGGTCTTGGAAGGGCAGGGGGCACAATTGGTACGCAACCTCTCGACCACCGGGGCGGTGCCTTACAATCTGGTGTACCGCAAGGACGAAGGCCGTATTGGGGAAGATGTGGCCAGCACTCCGGAGGAGATCATCCTGACCGAGGTTTTTATCCCCATCAACGCCACCGAAGGCAGTCTGGAAACGGTACGGATCGGACCGGCCGCCTCCTGGCAATCCCTCCAGTGGGACCGCAGCAACGTCGACGTCCTGACCGACACCACCTACCTCAGTGTGATTGGCATCGACGCCGACGAAAATCAAATGGTGCTGATCGATCGGCTCCAGGGGCTGGATACGAGCCTGACCTTTATCGACGCCGAGCGTTTTCCCTACCTCCAATTGCGTTATTACAACAAGGACCAGGTCAATCGAACGGCGGTGGACGTGGACTACTTTCGGGTACTTTACGAAGGTCTCCCCGACGTAGGCCTCAACCCAGCCGAAACCCTGATTATCTACAACGATACGCTCCAGCAGGGGGAAATTTTTTCCTTTAAAACCGCCGTAGAAAACCTCAGCGATTATCCGATGGATAGTCTTTTGGTGCACTACGTGATTTCGGATCAAAGCAATCGTACTACCGTCGAAACCCAGCGCGTTGCTCCCCTGCCGGCGGGAGACACCCTGCATCTCAATTACCAAACCAACACCCGCAACCTCTCCGGCCCCATCGACTTTATCGTCGAGGTCAATCCCGATCGGGACCAACCGGAATTGTTGCGTTTTAACAACTTGGCCAATTACCGCTTCAAGATCGAAGAAGACGAGCGCAATCCCCTGTTGGACGTGACCTTCGACGGGGTACACATCATGAATGGGGACATCGTCTCCTCCCGACCGGAAATTTTGATTTCCCTCAAGGACGATAACCCCTTCTTGTTGCTGGAAGATACCAGCCTGGTCAAGGTCTACCTCACCAATCCAGCCGGGCAGCAACGGCAAATCTACTTTGCCAGTGACACCGCCCGTTTCTATCCCCCCTCCAATAGCAAAAACCGGGCGCTGGTCGAGGTGCGTCCCGAATTTCGGGGCGATGGGAGCTACGAACTACTCGTCCAAGCTCAAGACATCACCGGCAACCAGTCGGGAGAATTGGATTATAAGGTGCGTTTTGAGATCATCAACAAGAAGTCGATTTCCAACGTACTCAATTATCCCAATCCTTTTTCGACCTCCACCCAATTTGTGTATACCCTCACCGGTGACGAACCCCCCGCCCACTTCAAAATCCAGATTTTCACCGTCTCCGGCCGGATCGTCAAGGAAATTACCGAGCAGGAGATTGGGCCCCTAAAGGTGGGTACCCACCGGACGGATTATACCTGGGATGGTACCGATACCTACGGGCAGCGACTGGCCAATGGGGTGTACCTCTACCGGGTGGTGGCAAAAAATGCAAATGGCGAGGACTACGAGCGTTACGACACCAGCGTGGACGGTTTTTTCCGGGAGAACTTTGGAAAATTGGTCATCTTGCGCTAGCGAAGCTCCGGAGTCGCTCGTCGCGGGGCCGTTTAGATTTCGCCCGGGCCATTTTGTTTATCGCGGATGATGCCCTAGCTTTGTAAGATGGTGGCATTTAACGTACCCTTCCTCACCGGAACCGAACCAGCCTGTATGGAACAAGCAATCCAGCGCAGAAACCTTTCCGGTGAAGGCCATTACACCAAACGCTGTCAGACGCAGCTTACCGAACTGACCAACAGTCCCAGCGCGTTGCTCACCCCCAGCTGTACGCACGCCCTCGAACTCGTCGCCCTGCTTCTGGACCTCGAACCGGGTGACGAAGTCATCATGCCTTCCTTTACCTTCGTTTCCACCGCCAATGCCTTTGTCCTCCGGGGTGCCGTTCCCGTCTTTGTCGATATTCGCCCCGATACCATGAACATCGACGAACAACTCATCGAGGCCGCCATCACCAAGCGGACCCGGGCCATCGTGGTCATGCACTACGCCGGGGTAGCCTGCGAAATGGACGCCATCATGGCTACGGCTCGGCGTCACCAGCTGATCGTGGTGGAGGATGCCGCCCAGTGTATCGGCGCCCACTACCGTGGCCGTCATCTGGGGAGTATCGGTCACTTTGGTACCTTTAGTTTTCACTCGACCAAGAACATTCACTGTGGAGAAGGTGGCGCGCTGCTGATCAACGAACCGGATTTTGTAAAGCGGGCGGAGATCATCCGCGAAAAGGGCACCAACCGCAAACAGTTTTTGCGGGGAGAGGTAGATCGCTATTCCTGGGTCCACTTGGGATCGAGTATTTTACCGGGGGAATTGAACGCGGCTTTTCTCTGGGCACAGTTGACCCAACTGGACGCCATAACGGCCCAGCGGCGGCGCTTGTGGCAGGATTATTACGAGGGCTTTGCAACCTCGGAAGGGGAATGGGAACTACCTACCGTACCGGAGACCGCCCGGCACAACGGCCACCTTTTCTACCTCAAGTGCCGCGATGGGGTAGAGCGCCAAGCCCTGATCCAACACCTCAAACGAGCCGGCATCCAATCGACTTTCCACTACGTTCCCCTACATACTGCTCCGGCCGGCCAACGCTACGGGCGCTTTGTGGGTCCCGATCGCTACACCACCCACGAGAGCGCGCGCTTGCTCCGCTTGCCACTTTATCCCGAACTGACCGCCGTCCCCCAGATTATCCAACAGGTTCAACAGTTTACTCGTCATTATGAAGGTGCGCAACGCTGATCGCAAGACTTGGCGGCACTTTGTCGAACATTGTCCCGGTGCTACCTTCTTCCATACCCCCGAATGGTACGAGCTGTGGGCGACTTATCTGCGTCAAAAGGTAGCATTGCGTTTGCTGGAGTGGCGAGAACGGCCTCCGGTCTTACTGCCCCTGCTCGTGGGACGGGCCCTCAAGGGGCTCGCCCGGGCCTACGTATCCGCTCCGGTGGGGACCTACGGGGGCTGTCTCTGTACCGAGCCTCTGGTCGACCAACAAGGCGAAGCGGTGGCCCGCTACCTCGCCGGTTTTCCGATGCTCAGTCTGTGTGACAATCCTTACGATTCCTCCTGGTCCGGTGCCCTCGACTGGACGGGGGAGGACGCCACCCAGGTCATCGATCTGGACGTACCACCGGAGCAGCAGCTCGTCCGCTGGTCCTCTCACCACCGTCGTGCCTTGCGCAAGGCTCAGGGCTTTGCTTGGGAGCTTTCCCAGGCCCATACCGAGGCCGAATGGCGGGCCTACTTCGAGCTCTATCGCCAGTCAGTGCGCCGTTGGGGGACCCGGGCCAGCAACAGCTACCGCTGGCCTTTGTTTGTGGAGCTGCGGGCCTTGCCACCGGAGCGTTGCCGACTCTGGCTGGCGGGGGAAGGCGGGCAAATCCGGGCCGGTGCCCTGTGTTTCTACCTGCACGATCGGCTCATCTACTGGCACGGTGCGACGGCGGCGGAAGCCCTGCCCAAAAATCCGGGGCAGTGGTTACATTACCAAATCATCCGCCACGCGTGGACCGCGGGCTACCGCTGCTACGATCTGGGTCCCAGTGCCGGCCTTCCGGGAGTGGAGGCTTTTAAAAAAGGTTTTGGAGCCCGCCGTTTATCTTTTGGAAGATTGGAAAAACAATCTCCCACCATCCGGTTCCTTTCCCAAATATCCAATACCTTCCGTTCGTCATGATTCGCATCTATCACTTCGCCAATCTGGGCTACGGTCGGCCCTTCCTGGAGCGCTACGCCCAGCTGCCGGAGGCCCTACTGCGTCAGGTGCGGGTGGAGGTGATTTTTTCGGCTTGGTCTCCGCCCGTCTCCGCATCGGGGAGGCGCCGGTTGCGAGTCCGCCTCCATCGTTGGCGCCAGTGGATGGACTACCGTTGGCAGTTTCGGGAAATGCCCTTTGGGGTTCAGCTGGTACCGGACGTCAATGCCGAGGCCTTTCGCCGAGGGATTGCGCCGGGGAGTTTTGGCATTTGCAGTGGTTTTAACCAGATTTTTTCCGCCGCCACCCTCGAATGCTTCCGGGGAGTGGTCAATTTCCATCCCTCCTTGTTGCCCTATTACCGAGGCCCCGTACCCAATTATTGGTGTCTGCAAAATGGAGAGACTCAAACGGGCTACACCCTCCACCGCATGAGCGCCCGTATTGACGCCGGAGCCATCCTCCACCAGGAATGTCTTCCCATCGGAGCGGGAGATACCGAGCGGTCGCTGGACGAAAAGCTCGCTCAGCGGGCCAGTCGCTTACTGGGTCCCTGGCTACACCACCTCGTCGAGGACCGATCCTGGCCCGTCGTGGAGGTCGAAGCCCATAAAGTCTATCGTCAGCTGGTAGATTATCGTTCATTTGCCCCATCTTCGCCCCAATGACGATTCGGCAACGGGCATATACGGGTCTGCGTTGGAACGGACTGAGCAAGGGATTGGTGGCGCTGGGTGGCCTGATTCAGCTTTACCTGCTGATTCGCTACCTCGATCCGGCAGATTTTGGACTAATGGCGATGGTCAATGTTTCACTGGCTTTTACGTACAATTTTCTCGACTTTGGGGTCAATAATGCCATCGTCCACAAGACGGACGTGAGCCCTCGGCAATTGTCGTCCCTATACTGGTTTACGATTTTACTGGGCCTCGTTTTGGGTGGAATATTTTACGTTCTGGCGCCACTCGTAGCTCGTTTTTACGAAACCCCCCCACTGACCGACTTGCTGCGCGTACTGTCCTTAGTCTTTGTAATCAATGCCTTTGGCAACCAGTTTAAGGTGCTCTTGATCAAGGAGCTCCGTTTCAATCGGGTGGCACTGATCGATCTGTTGGGTTTTGCGGTGGGTTTTGTGGTGACGGTTGGTCTGGCCTTGCGGGGTAGGGGAGTGTACGCCCTGGTGTACGGCACCCTGGCCCGCACCGTCGTAGAAGCCCTGGCTTCCGTTGGGCTGGGGGGCGACCGCTACCGACCCAGTTGGCATTTTCGTTTGGGGGAGGCGCGTTTTTTTATTCAGTTTGGACTGTACCAGATGGGGGAACGTTTGCTCAATTTTTTCAACAAACAGGCGGACCTCATTTTGGTGGGTAAATTTTTGGGTCCCGATTTATTGGGAGTTTACGACGTGATCAAGCGGTTCTTGCTGCGCCCCATGGAAATGAATCGTCACGTGTTGACTGGGGTCTCCGTACATCTGAGGGCCAAAATGCAATTTCAACGCTC
>CALCCH010000085.1 GCA_937899855.1 uncultured Saprospirales bacterium
AATTTATCGGTTGTAACCCCCGAAAAATAAAGGAAAAATTTCTGAAAAAAAGTTGTCCCTCGTTCCAAAAAAATTGCTTCACCCCACCCCATTGATCCCATCCGGTTGCTAAAGTAGTCCCTCTACACTGGGCAATAGCGATAGTCCTCCTTTCGCCTCTCTCCGGTGACTAGGCATGGCCATACCCAAAAAATCATCTTGTTAGCTTGCCTGCTTGCGTTGGGGCTCGTACATTTGAAACAAATTGTTTCACTTTGAAATAATTTCGACCTTTATTAAACCTACTGTAAAGAAAACGAAAGATGTACGAAAGAGCCATTCTACATCTCGACTTGGACGCCTTTTTTGCGTCGGTTGAGGTGTCGAGGGATCGTTCGTTGAGAGGAAAACCGGTGATTATTGGGGGCTCCAAAGGACGCGGAGTCGTCGCTTCCTGTACCTACGAAGCCCGCCGTTTTGGGATTCACTCCGCCATGCCCATGCGGATGGCCCTCCAACGCTGTCCCGACGCCATCGTCATCCGGGGAGATATGGAGGCCTACCGCCAGCGTTCCCAACTCATCACCGACATCATCGCCGCCGAAGCGCCCCTGTTTGAAAAGGCGTCCATCGACGAATTCTACCTCGACCTCACGGGGATGGATCGCCACTTCGGCTGTTGGCAGTGGTCGCGGGAGCTGCGTCAAAAAATCATGACCGAAAGCGGTTTGCCCCTCTCCCTCGGCCTCTCCGTCAACAAACTGCTTTCCAAGGTCACCACCAATGAAGTCAAACCCAATGGGCAAGGCCAGGTTCCGCGGGGCGAAGAACGCGCCTTTTTAGCTCCCCTCTCCGTCGCCAAACTGCCCTCGGTGGGCAAGGCGACGTATAAGAAACTCAGCTTCATGGGGGTCCGTACCGTCCGTACCCTCCGCAAGATCCCACTGGACCTACTGGAACGGGAATTTGGCAAACACGGCGCCAGCCTCTGGCAAAAGGCCCGGGGCATCGACGAGCGACCGGTGGTGCCCTACCGCGAAGCCAAATCCCTCTCGACCGAGCAAACGTTCCAAGTCGATACCATCGACGTACGCGCCCTCAAAGACCGCCTCACCGGGATGGTCGGCAAGCTGGCCTTCGAATTGCGCCAGGCCCAGAAGCTGACCTCCTGCATCACCATCAAGATTCGCTACACGGATTTTAACACCTATACCAAACAACAACTCATTCCCCATACGGCTAACGATACGACCCTACTGCACCACGCCCACCACCTTTTCAACCGCCTGTACGAACGCCGGCAGCTACTGCGGCTGGTGGGCCTGCGCTTTAGCGGACTCGTAACCGGCCATCCCCAAATCAATCTGTTTGACGATACGATCAAAGACGTCCAGCTATTGCAACAGCTCGATCGCATTCGCCAGCGGTTTGGTCCGGGAGCCATCAAGAGAGCATCTACTTTGTAGTTCGTTGCTTTTCCCTCGGGAAGAGCGCGTGTGAATTGTCAAAAATCAAAACAACATGTATCTGAACGCGCACAGCTATTACAGCTTGCGGTGGGGAACCCTATCGCCCCAGCAACTCGTGGCGGCAGCCCGAGCTCGGGGGGTCACGACGCTAGCCCTCACCGACATCAACAACACTTCGGCCAGCTTTGCCTTTGTCCAGTGTTGTGTAGCCCACGGCATCCGACCGGTGCTGGGCATCGAATTTCGCCGCGACCACCAGTTGCTGTACATCGGCCTGGCCAAAAACAACGAAGGCTTTTTTCAACTCAACCGCTTCCTCACCGAACACTCCCTGGCGGAGCGCCCCCTGCCCGTGATGGCCCCCCCCTTCGAGGATGCCTACATCATTTATCCACGACTGCCCAAACCCGTCGAACACCTCAGCCCCAATGAATACCTCGGCATCCGCCCCGAAGACCTCAATACCCTGCTGGCCGCCCCCCGGCGCTTCCCCGCCGATCGGCTAGTGGCTTGGTCGCCCATCACCTTTGTGGACAAAACGGGTTACCATACCCACCGCATCCTCCGCGCCATCGACCGCAATACCCTCATCACCAAACTGACGGCGGCCGATATTGCGCCGCTCAGCGAAATGTTCCACTCTCCCGATCAGTTGCGCCAGCACTACCGGGTACGGCCCGACTTAGTCCGCAATGCGGAACGCTTGCTCGCTTCGTGTAGCATCGAGTGGAGCGCCGGCCCGCAACACAACCGCCAAACTTTTTCGGGTAGCGAACAAGACGATTTTGAATTGCTCGAAAAATTGGCTCACAACGGGTGCAAAATCCGCTATGGCGAACGGGATCATGCGGCGCGACAGCGGGTCGCACTAGAGCTACAAGTGATCCGCAAGTTGGGCTTCTGCTGTTATTTTCTCATCACCTGGGACATCATCCGCTACGCCAAGGAGATGAACTACGCCCACGTCGGTCGGGGAAGCGGGGCCAATTCCATCGTCGCCTACTGCCTCCACATCACCGACGTCGAACCCATTGAGCTGGCCCTTTATTTTGAGCGCTTCATCAATCAATTTCGTACCTCCCCACCCGACTTTGACATCGACTTTGCCTGGGACGAACGCGACGACGTGATCGATTATATCCTCAAACGCTACGGTACGCAGTACACCGCACTGCTGGCCACCTACAGCACCTTCCGGGGCAAGTCCATCGTCCGGGAAGTGGGCAAGACCTTTGGCTTGCCCAAGGCGGATCTGGACCTCATCATCGAACAACCCGAAGCCCTCCAACAGCACCACGGATTGGCCCAACAAGTGCTCCGCTACGGCCAACGACTGGAGGGCTTTCCCAATTATTTGTCCATTCACGCCGGTGGCATCCTCATTTCCCAACGGCCCATCAATTACTTTACGGCACTGCGGCGAATGCCCAAGGGCTTTCCCATCGTCCACTTCGACATGTACGCGGCCGAGGAATGGGGTTTCCACAAGTACGATGTGCTGAGCCAGCGGGGCCTGGGCCACATCAAAGCGGCGGTGGCCTTGGTGGCGCACAACCAACGACGGACGGTCAACATCCACGACCTGGCCCGGATCAAACGGGATTCGGCGGTGCGCCAACTGCTGCGCAGTGGTCGGTGCATGGGCTGCTTTTACATCGAGTCACCCGCCATGCGGGGGCTGCTCCATAAGTTGCGGTGCGACAATTACGTTCACCTGGTGGCGGCCAGTTCGATCATCCGGCCGGGGGTGGCCCAGAGCGGGATGATGCGGGAGTACATCAAGCGTTTTCACGATCCCAGTCAGGTGATTTACCTCCACCAAGTTTTTGAAGAACAACTCCACGAGACCTTTGGCATCATGGTGTATCAGGAGGATGTCATGAAGGTGGTCCACCACTTTGCGGGGCTGGAGCTGGACGAATCGGATGTGCTGCGGCGGATCATGTCGGGTAAGCGTTCCTCTTCCGAACAGTTTGCTCGGCTCCGTACCAAGTACTTCACCAATTGCCGGGAGCGGGGCTATTCCGAGCAGCTGACGCAGGAGGTATGGCGACAGATCGAGAGTTTTAGTGGGTATAGCTTTTGCAAGGCGCACTCCGCCAGCTTTGCCGCCGAGTCGTTTCAGAGTCTCTACCTCCGGGCGCACTACCCCCGGGAGTTTATGGTGGCCGTCATCAATAATTTTGGGGGCTTTTACGCCACCTAATACTATTTCCACGAATTGCAGCAACTGGACGCGACGGTGCATCCCCCCTGCGTCAATCGCAGCCTCAAGCTCACCACCATCTACGGAAAGGAGGTCTACGTGGGGTTTGTTCATCTCCACCAATTGGAGCGTCAAACGATGGATCGTCTGCTCCGCGAACGCGAAGCCCGTGGCCCCTTCTGCAGCCTGGAAGATTTTATCAGACGCGTCCTCCTCTCGGCCGAACAACTCGACCTCTTGATCCGCATTGACGCCTTCCGGTTTACGGGGCAGGACAAGTACGCCTTGATGTGGGAAAAGAATCGCCTCTTTCACCCCCGCCGCAAACACCACAGAACGGAGGAGTTGTTTGACGACGAACGGGAGGTCCTCGCCCTGCCCCAGCTGGAAGCGGGCCCCCACGACGATGCCTTCGACCAGATCGAACTCCTCGGCTTTTCGCTGGGCTCCCCCTTCGAGCTCTTGCCTCCATCGGTGCGGGAGGAAACGGTTTTGGCCAGCCAGCTGGTGGCCTACGCCGGGAAAAGGGTTTGCCTGCTGGGTTATTTTGTCACGCGTAAAAACATCCGAACGCGGGGCCGGAAGCTGATGTGCTTCGCCACCTGGTACGACCGAAGGGGGCAGCACTTTGACACCACGCACTTCGCCCAGTCACTTCAGCGGCATCCGCTCCGCGGCAAGGGCATTTACCGGATCGTGGGAAAAGTCGTGCTGGATTTTGGCTTTCCCAGTGTGGAGGTGACGGAGTTGGAGAAATTGCCTTTGGTGCGGGACGAGCGGTACTGAAGCGCAACGCGGCAGAAAAAATTTAACGCTTTTAATTAGCGAGGCTTGCTACCCTTTCCCGAGCCCCAGGTATTAAGGGGTGTTCTTCAATCCAATTACCATTAAAAAAACAAAGTCTATGTCTAAACGCTCCTTCCCCAACCTCGCCACCTCCGCTTGCTTGCTGCTGGCCTTTGTCCGGTGGCTGGCATCCTGTGGTAAAGAATCCCTGGAAGAATCGGCGGCGCCCCTAGCGGAAATCGAAGCCCCCGAAGCCCTCGCCGACTACCCCTCGGAAATCACGATCGACAACTGGGAGCAATTTATCGAAGCCCCCAAGTCCGTGATCGACTACCTCGCGGCCCAAGAAGCGGCCGAGGTACAACGCAGCAAAGCCGCTACGAAAACCAACCGCCCCGAAGGCACCCAAAGAAGCAGCAGCAACTGGATCTACGGCAGCGTCGTCGCCTACAATGGCGCCTGGACCGGTATCGCCGGGGTCACCGTCAGCCAGGGTACTTGCAACACCAATTCCTTCGCGGGAATCACCCCCAACTACTACCTCAACGTAACCAGTGGCTGTGAAAACGCTCCGGTTTGTATGTCCTACCCCACCGACATCCGCAACGGCGTCAGTACCTTTGACATCCTGTTGATTTCGCGACACATCCAGGCCATCGACTGCTTCGTTAGCCCGCAGCAGTACCTCGCCGCCGACGTCGACCGCGACGGTGACATCGACAATGACGACATGGACGGCATCCGGGATTTGGTCTTGTTCATCACCAACAATTTCCCGACCAATACCCCCAGCGTTCGCTTCATTCCCGAAGAGGACTACAACGACTTACAGTTTTCGATTACGGGTTGTACCGTTAGTGCGCAGGCGCTTTCGGCCTTTGGATTTACCCCCGATTGCTTGGCCCGTAACACCAACGATTACGACAACGACATCGAACTCTTCGACAACGTCAACCGCCGGGTAATCAAGACGGGAGACGTGAGTGGAAACTTCTCCTTCTAATTGAAGGACAATTTAGTGACTTCACCTTGCGAGTCTGCCGATCCAATCGGTGGGCTCGCGTTTTTTTGGTCCCTTCCCAATCCGCGGGCTAGCGCTTTCGGAAAATTCCGAAGAGTTCGTTGCCCATGCGGGGGGGAATGGAATTGTAGCTGCGCTCGAAAGTCTGGACGTCGAAATGGGGAGCGAGGTAGCTCAGGTATTCCTCCCGGGTACCGCCGAAGGGACGTTTTTCGAGGTCGCCACGCAGGGGGAAGTCAAACCAGAGACCGACGAGTTGGCCACCGGGCGCGAGTAGTTCGTGCACCTTTTCGGCGTAGCGCTGGCGATTGGCGGGAGTGGGTGGAAAAGAGCAAAAGAAGGTCTGCTCGATGAGGAGGTCGTAGGCTCCCTGGTGTTCGAAGAAATTGGCTTCGATGAGTTGGTCGGGAGGGAAATCGGGGACCCGTTGCTGGAAGGCGGCCAGGGGCTCGCGGGCAATATCGAGGATGTGGACGCGCTCAAAGCCCCGGCGGAAGAGGTATTCGGCTTCGTAAGAATTGCCCGCTCCGGGAATGAGGATGCGCGTTTGGGGATCGATCAATTGGTCGACGTAGGCTTTGATCGGGGTAGATGCGGAGCCGATGTCCCAACCGGTCCGCGCTTCGGCGTAGCGCTGGGACCAGTACGCCTTCTGGGCGGGGGTATCGTTGATGTTTGCCATGATTTTGGAGGTATGGTGGTTGCTGTCCCCTACTAACAGTGCTGGGCCACCGAAGGTTGGGATTGGGGAAGGAGGTCGGGGTCCTCCAACTGGATGGGCAGGACGACGGTAAAGGTCGCACCGGTGCCCAAACGGGAATCCAGGAGGATCTGTCCGCCGTAGTTGTCGACGATTTTTTTACACAGGCCCAGGCCCAAACCCGTGCCCGAGTACTGGGCGGAATTGTGGAGCCGTTTGAAAAACTGGAAAATCTGTTCGTGGTAGCGGGCCTCGATACCGATGCCGTTGTCGGTAAAGACGAGGTAGAGTTGCTCGGCGCTGCGGTGGGTCGTGATCGAGATGACGGGGGGCTGGCTTTCGTTGTACTTGATGCCGTTTTGGATAAAATTCTGAAAGAGGAGTAAAAACTCCAATTCGTTGCCCACAAAATGGGGCAGGGGCGCACAGTCCAGCCGTACCGCTTTCTCTTGAATTTCATCTTGGAGGTTTTGCAGGGCCTTTTCCATCACCAGGTTGAGATCGATCCGCGAGCGGTCCTGAATTTTGTGACTTTTGAGTTTGGACAATTCCAGGATGTCCTGCACCAAAAAGTGCATTTGCTCCGCCCCCGTTTTCACAAAGCTTAGGTTGGACAAAATCTGGGTGTACCGGCCGCGTTCGAGGTCTTTTTCGATCAAGCCAATAAAGCTAATGATGGTCCGCAGGGGAGATTTTAAGTCGTGGGAGGCGATGTAGGTAAAGCGTTCCAATTCCTCGGTGGTATCTTGGAGCTCGCGGTTGTTGTCCCGCAGGTCGCGCAAGAGCTGGCTGCGGTCTTTGTCAAACTTAAACAGGAGGATGGTGGCCCAGCCCAGGCCCCCGATAAAAACGATGAGGTCGTCGTAAGGAAAGTCGATAAGGCCTAGTAAGGGGCCGTAGTGGTGGACGTAAATGGAGGCTGCAAAGAAAATGACGAGGTGAAACACCAAGAGGGCCAGACGAGTGCGTGGGGTTTCGCGGAAGGCGACGTAGGTGATGGCCATGGAAGCCATGATGGCCAGACTTTGCCCAAAATACCCCCCCAGTAAGAAGTAGGTTGTGCTGATCCACAAGGGGGAGCCGACCGAGATAAAATAGCGCGCCAGTTTGATTTTATCCAAGGCATTTAGGATGATGACGGCAGTGTAGAGCTGGGCAACGCAAAGAGTGACCACCACGTAGGGAAAGGGGAAGTCGATCCACCAAGCCAGATTGGTCATGAACAGCGTCCCCAAGCCCGACAATAAGGACATCCCGTTGTACAGACGAATCAGCTCGTTTTCCTCCGGGTGCCGTTCCGACACGCCCAAATCTATGATCCAATGCCAAAGCTTTGCTACCAAACCATCAACTATTTGCTAAGCGCTAAAAAGTACAATAGTCATTCCACAAAGCCCGTTCTGCGTCTTCTCCGGCGGAGAAACCACAAATATCCAACTACTGCGGCCAATCCAGGATAAAACCCAGGGTGTAAACAACGTTATTGACCCCCGCGTTGGGTTGCATCTGATTGTCATTGCTGATGTGCCGAAACCCATAACTCAGATCCAGTACCAGATTCTTTTCCAGTCGAATATCCACACCGACGAAGTAGTTGTTGGTAAACAGAAAACCCTCGCGCTGCCGTTCGATGACGTCGTTGACGAAATGGGGTCCGTAGCCGACGTAGGCGTAGCAACTGAGTCGATCCTCCCACAGTTTCTTCCGGGCCAGAATCGAAAGGTTGGCCCCAAACTCAAAGCCCCGTCGCCGGTCATTGATGTCCCGCAGGGAAATAAAACGGGTGGAGACCAGCAGGGGCTGGACCAACAGCTCCAGGTCCCAATTCCTCCGATTGATCAAGCCGTGATAATACTGTAAATTGATGGCCCCAAAGCGGTAGTGGTAGTCGACGGCCAGTAGGTCTTGATTGCCGTAGGCAAAGGTAAAACCAAGCTTGCGCAGCCCTTTGGTGGGCATTGTCCCTTCCTGGGCGGATGCGGCGGGTAAGCCCCAAAACCCTAACAGTACCAGTATTACTACGAGGGTCGCAATCATTTTTTTCGGTATACTCCAATCCATGTACATCATTTTTTAGCTCAACCCACTCCCCTGTCCGATGCCCCACCCGCTCTCACCCCAGTCGTTTGCTACTCGGCAGGTCTCTCACAATACGCAGCAGCGAACTAATGATCTCGACTCGCATGTCTACCGCATTCTTCTTCGAAATCATCCCCCGGATCTCCGCCTGCTCTAAATTTCTCCACCTCCACGCAACCAAGAATGCAGCGTCTTCGAGTACCTCCGTCTCGCCCCCGCTCAAATAAGCAATAAGCTGCTCAATCGCAATATCGGCCTTTCCCCGCGCAATTAATTGCTGGAAATAAAAAGATGGATTATTTTCGTCAAAAAAAGGGAGGTCTAAGTTTTTCATGGGATGTTTGAAATTTTATATTAAAAATATAAATATAATAACTAATCGCAATATTACGCATGAAACTCCGTAAAACTTTCCGCCACGATGCCATCCAAGCCTTTCAGTTTGGCTACTGGCCCTGGGGAAAGCCCCGTTTTACGGTTTTTGTTTACTACATCGATGGCCTCCTCATCGATACGGGACAGCGACACATGCGACGGGAAGTACTCGAGAGCGTGTCCCCCCTGGCGGTCGACCAAATTTTCCTCACCCACCACCACGAAGACCACTCCGGTAATCTCGGCCCTCTTCAAGCCCAATTTGGCTGTCCGACTTACGCTTCGGCGGCCTGCGTGGAGCTAATGAAAAAGCCACCGCCCATCAGTTGGGCGCAGTACCTGAGCTGGGGAAAGGCCACGGCCAACCGGTCCATACAAGTAGAGGAAAAACAGCTCCGTACCTCCCGTTTCCAGTTTGAGTTGATTCCCATTCCGGGGCACGCTCCCGATATGCTGGGCCTGTACGAGGCCCAACGGGGTTGGTTCTTTTCCGCCGACCTGTTTATCAGCGACTACATCAAGTTCTACCTACGATCGGAAAGCATGGCCCAGCAAATCGAGTCGATTCGTCGGGTGTTGCAGTTGGACTTTGAACAACTCTGGTGTAGCCACAATCCCATCCGGCGGGGTGGACGCCGTCGTTTGGAGCGCAAGCTGGCTTTTTTGGAAGATTTCTACGGCCGGGTGAGTCAGTTGCACGGGGCGGGCCAGCCCGCGGCCTCGATCTTACGGGAGCTGGGACTGCGCGAAGATCGCTTCCTGCGTTGGATTTCGGGTGGTGCCCTGTCGGTAGAAAATATGGTACGTTCCGTCGTACGGGATGAGCAAGCGCACCACGGACGGGCCCAATAAGCGGCTCGACAAGTATCCCGCCCGCTACGGGGTGCCGGGTGAATCGGGGGCCGCCCCCGCTTCCCAACGGGCCAGTAAATACGCCCGTAGATCGGCCTCCGTAACGAGCTGGGTGGCGGGAAACAAGGAGGTGCCTCGATCCTCAACTTGAACCAAATCCCGTTCGTAATACTGCGTTACGGAAGCCGCCGGACCCGGCGAAAAAACGAACATAAAATCCGCCATACGCCCCAGGCTAGCCGCGCTACGGAGGAAGAGATCGTAGCGCTGGGGCTCGCTTACGAGCAAGGCTACCCCGCGTTGTACCGGGCCACCCGGCAGAACGTAGGCCAATTCAAAGGCCTCCAGGGAAGTGCCGGGGATGCGGTCTTTGAGGAGAAAACCAAGCCCCCGCAGGTAAGCCAAAAAGAGGGCCGCCCGTTCGGTCGGGGCCAGCTTTTCCCAGAAGGCGAGCAAGACCGCTCGGCCATCCACCGGTACGGACCCTGGTGAAGACGTGGTGGTGCGTCGCAGGCGAGTGAGTAGGTGCTCCACCACCAGCGGATCGGGACCCCGCAGGCCAAAGGCCGATGGGCCCGGCGGGGACGGGGGCAGCTCGGGGGGCAATTGCGCCACCAGCCAGGAGGGACCGGAGGTACGCAGGGCCCGGAGCATGGCCGCCAGTACGCTTTCGATGGTCCCGTTGGCATCGATTTCGATGATGCGCTCCTGACGCTCCGCCTCCAAAAAGGCAATGGCTTCGCGGTACTTGTCGCGCGTTTCGGAGAGGTTGCGCTCAAACAACTCGCGGGGCTTGTTGCGAATCTTCATCCGTTCGTAGCAGACCTCATTGCTTACGTTCATAAAAAAAAAGAGGTCCGGTCGGCGAGCGCGTTCGTTCAGCCGCATTACCTCCGCCATGGAAAAATCTTCGGTCGACTGGTACACCAAGGAGGACAGGTAGTAACGATCGCAGAGCAGGATCCGCTGGGGCTCCGCGGCCAGCCAGGGATTGATGTCCCGATCGCAATGGTCCATCCGATTGGCGGCGAAGGCGAGGGCGAGGGTGCGGTGGGAAAAATTGGAAATTCTCTTTTCGAGGACCTGGCGAATGAAAAGCCCCCCACAGGAAGCATCGTGGGGCTCGTAGGTCAACTTGACCGCCTTTCCCGTGAGCGCTTGCAGGTGGTTGGCCAGCAGCCGGGTGACGGAGGTTTTGCCCGAGCCGTCCAAGCCTTCGATGACCAGAAATAAGGAGTCGTTGTTCACAAGCATCGGATTAAGTCGAGTTATAAGGACTTTACTGATCGACGGCTCGGCTACCGGAGGCGCACCGTCGGTGGTAAAGATAGTAAACTCCACTGTCCTCCGGTCCTGTAGTACGGCGGAAATAAAAAGGGAGGAACTAGGGACGGTCCAAGGGAGTTTTGGGGTAAATTCGGGAACGAACAGTATTTCACCCACTGGGTGGGAGCCCACCCTCAAGGTGACGACGCCAACGCCCCCCCTTTGCGGTCGCTGCACCAAAGCACAGCTCCGCTACCCAGACCCGGAATTCCTCACTCCGGTCGGTTTCAATACCAAAGAATTGCCCCTTTCTAGAATGAGGAATTCCGGTACATAGACGCTCCGGAGGGTGAAATTCCATAAGAATAAATAAAAATAATATTTAATAAAAAAACTTAATAATTGGTAGTCAAAGGCTTAAGTGGCTAAAAAAAATTAAAAAAAAGTCAGCCGCCAGCTCAAAATATCCTTTACTGACGGGAATCTCCGGCATCCAACTACCTTCCCTCAAGTATAAACCCGATTCCATCGTGGGCCACTAGCAAAAAGCCCTCCCGGTAGTTCGTACCGGAAGGGCCAGAAGTGACACCCCTTAGCTCGCCAACCACCGGAAGAGGTACTGCCGGTACAGGGCCTCCAACTCCGCGAAGCGCGTGACATTGGGGATGTGGTTGACCTCCAACAGGTGCTTTTCCCCGTCCTCGCCGACGATGTAATCGTTCGCCAGCATGGCCAGCCCAAAGTGTGCCTTGAGGGCCAGGGTATCGGCCAGGAGCTCGGGGTCCAGCTCGGTGATGGCGGCCGTGGGGTGGTGGATCGCCTTGAGCCAGTCGTCCCCTTCCAAGTTGATCTGGAGATGTTGATCCCCGATGGAGCCCACCCGCACCGCCCGACCGGGAAAGAAGGGTTCGAGCACGGCGGGATCCTCGCTCGTCCACTGCGTATCAAATTTGACTTTGTTTTCTCCACAATGCCAATTGCCCCACTTGCCCACCGTCATCCGATCGACCCGAACCCGCGTCCCGGGTCCCACCATCCCCCGTTTGGTATTGAACCGACTGACGCGCAGCGCCCGCGCCAAACAGGGCAGCTTGAGCCGACAATTCATCATCCCCAACGGATTGGGAAAGCAGGGACCCGCCCAGATCGCCAGTGCGGTGAGAAGGTCAAAATCGGCTTCGTAAATCCCGTGGAACACCACCCGATCGACGGGCAGCATGCCGACGCCACTGCTCTTTTCGATGTACAGCACCCCGTCCAACACTTGGAAGCGAGGCAGCATGGGATGGTAAATAAAGGGACCAAAATGACGTTCGCGAACGTCCTGGACGAGTCGGGCATCGAGCCCAATAATACACAGTCGTTTCATTGTTGTTTTAGTTTATGGTTACTGTATACTGATAAATATTATCCACCTCCCCAACAGCCGATCGGGGCAATAAATTCCACCGCCTGGTCAAGCCCACCGTTTGGACGGGTGGCTAGTGGGGCATGGGCCGGTGTTCGCGCAAGTCGGACTGGGACTGCCGGTAGCGGGCCAGTTGGCCGTTGAACTCCCCGATGGTATTGACGGACTTGATCAGCTCGTAGTACTTGATCTGGGGCACCAGCTTTTGCAATTCAAAGGCCCAATAGATCGTCATCAAGGGATTGATCCACAATTCGCTGCCCCAGGTACGAGCGGTACGGTGGTAATTGCCGTATTCCCCCTCCAGGGCACTGGTGATGGAGTTGGCAACGATGCTCTGGATCTGAGGCATCCGGTCGTTGGCGTAGCGAACCGCCGCCAGGAAGGCCTGGCTTTCCTCCATCTCCTCAATCAGGTGAAAACTCCCCAGGAAGGCTCCCTCCCGCGCCAGATGGGCGACGTTTTCCAAAAAGCGATAGTGCGAGACCCCGTGGAAATGGTCAATCCCAAAACCGATACTGAGCAAGAATTGTCGGTCGATGGCACACTGAAAAACCGCCGCCATCGAGCAAACGTCCTCCTGCGGCGTTCCCAAACCCGCTTCGTCACCCAACATCAAACTGTCCGTACCGCCATCGACCAAAACCACCGTATCGATGGCGTGGGTCGCCAGCAAATACTGGTACGCGGCGCGCAGCGGTTGTACCCCAATGCGGTCGAAGGCGTACAGCTCGACACGTTCTCCCCGGCGCTCCAACCACGCTTGGAGGTGGGCCTCGGGAAAGTAGTTGCGCCCGGAGCGGTCCACATCGTTGGCGCGTATCCGGTAGCAGTAGGGAAAAACCAATTCGGCGGAGGTCTGGTCGAGCCAGGTGAAGGAAAAATTGGCGAGGATCACCTTTTTCCCCGCCCGCCGCAAACTGAAGTAAAGCGGCAGGCCACTGTAAATGTCAAAGCCCCCACCAGCTCCCGCCAGCAAAATGGTTTGACTATCGGCCAGTCGATCAAAGAATGGAATGCGGTGTAGGGAATAGGCTGCGGACATTGTTTTGGTACTTGGGCAATCCACGTCGACCCGAGCGCATTGGATTGCTGTGAAAAAATAGCTCACTTAACCATACGTTACTCATCTATCCTAGTCCCCACTCCAGCGGGGCTTCGACATCATTTCCTTTCCAGGAGCGCGTCCCGGGTCGTGCCTTACCAATCCCACGACGGACTTGGTGGCCCTCGTCTACGGTGGGCAAGCCCTGACCCAAGCCGTAGAACGTCAGGGCAGCAGCGGAGGGTTCCAAAACCGCATCAAAATTCCGTACCAGCGAGCGCCCGGGACCGCATTGCTACCCCCATCAGGATCGTCGATACGGCTGCTTCATTTGGCTTTTCTCTCCTCGCCGAAGTGACGTATTAGGGCAGGCGGATCGTCCTGAATCGGGAATTGGTGGGGGGGCGTACGGCACTTTTGCCCTTCCCTGGCACTGGATACCCATACCCTACACGTGCAGAATGAGGGTGGGCAACGTTGAGCAAGACGGGTACTACTGGGGAACTCATCTTGAGACGGTAGCCAACCCGCAGTGGTGACTAGAAGCGACCTTCTGGTGGTAGGTCGTAGGTCGTAGGTCGTAGGGGGCGGGAACAATTTTGGAGAATGAGTATTAACGCCCTCCTGCCAATGGGGAGGGGCGGGCCTCAGCTGGCGGGAGGGTGATCTGGTCCGCCCGGTTGCTGAGGCGGCAGTGGGGAGGAGGTAGCTTGGGACAAAGAAATCGCGGACAAATTTTTGCGGCCCCGAGATATTGCGTACTTTGTATGAGATTCCGTTTTCATCAACCCCAAACCCTCCCCCAATGACCCAAACCAAGCCCAACGTTGAACTGAGCCCGGACCGCATCAAACTGCCCTTCACCTTCGACGTTGCCCAACTGCAAGCCGAGGTCCAGCAAATCTCGAAAAATGCCTTTGTCTACTATAAGGTGATCCAACTGCGGGCGCCCGCCTTTATGGTCGACACCTCGATTCCGCAACCGCCACCGGTGGGTGATTTTGCCGATGGCTCCTGGACCGACTGGCTCGACACCCCGGATCTCATCAACTCGCCCTACCTCAGTAGCGTCATCGACACCTTCCGCCAACACACCAAAGTAACACTGGTTCGCCTGCTGCGTTTAGCCCCGGGTGCGGTGGTCAAGGAGCATACCGATCCCACCCTGGGACTGGAAATTCCCAAGTCCGTAATTCGCCTGACCATACCCATTTTTTCGGCCGATAATGTGGAATTTTTCCTCAACGATACGGTCGTCCCCATGCAAGTGGGCGAATGTTGGTACCTCCGGCTGACCGATCCCCATCGCGTGGTCAACCCCGGCCCCGGCGAGCGGGTCAACCTAACCATCGACATGATTCCCAACGCCTGGGTCAAGTCCCTGATCCTGGGCGATTAGGTCCTTTCCCGAGGACATGGTATCCGATCAATTGCCCCCCAAGGCTTCCACGAGGGAGCGGGTGAGGGACTGGACCTTGAGTTGGGGCAAAGGGGTTCCATTTCTCGACATTTATCCGAGATTATTACCTTTTTTTGTGTTGTAAATGCCCAGTCTACCTCGTATGGACACTTAGTAATCAGGCACTTACAACGTCAGAAATTAGAAAATTTTGACTCTTAGGGTATTTCGTGCTAAGTGCCAAAATGTATTATATTCGTCAAAAGACGAATGGAGATTAGCCGGCTACGGCCGGAATTAGCTTTGAATCGGGAAAATTTTGGGCTTAGAGTACATCGGTATCCACAATGATGATTTCCGTTGCATTTTGCTGCTGTTCCTCCTCGGCGGTAGTCTGTCCGTCTCCACCTTTCAGGTACCGTTGCTGGATTGTGCTTAAGATTTGGGTGTTCTTCTTCTGAAGCTGAGAAAGATTCATATCAAGGTATTTTGTGTTTAAAAATCTGCCTTGGGTCCTTTCTCTTAGATCAAATTACCGAAAGGGGGAGCAGAACAATTAGACGACGTGGTAGCGAGGGGAATGCTATTATTAGGGATAAAAATGGGGTGGCTTTCTAAGCAAAGGACTAGTAATCAAAACATTATAAACAGCAAAAACTCAATCTAAAGAATGAAAGAACTCCGTAAGTTATTAGCAAAGATTGATCCAGAAATACTAAGCAAACGCGAACGAGAGCTCCTCAGATTGATCATGAGTGGAGTGGATCGCAGCGATCGTCAGGTGGCCGATTTGATGTGGCCCAAAGATAAGCACCAGATTGTATATCTCCGCCAAACCAAGGACCGTATTATGCGCCATTTGGGCCACGTCGTGATGGATTTGAAGGAAAATTCGCCCTACCAAGGCCGCGTGGCCGAGTGCCACAAGGAGTTTATGGCCCTCCAAAACCTACGCTCCCTGGGCAGGCGCCAAGAACTGGTGTTCTACGCCGAACGCCTGATTCGCCGGGCCCAGCGGCTCGAGCTGAGCGACATCATCACCGCCGTTGCCGACGCCCTCTATCTCCACTACGGCAGCTTGGTTGGCGACTCGGTGAAAGCCAAGAAATACCTGGCGCTGGCTGAGGAGTACGAACGCATCCAACTCGCCGAACGCAAGGCTCAACGCCGGTTTATCGGCCTGGCCAATCACTTCACGCGCTCCTACGTCGGCAATGCCCGGGTGCTCGAAGAGGCGCACATTACGGCTCGCGAGCTACACGCCGGCTTGGAGGAACACACCAGCTTCCGCTATCGCTTTTACACCTACTACGTCATCGCCCTCTACGCCCAGCTCAACAGCGACAAGCGCATGCTCACCGATATTTGCGACGAAGCCCTGGTCTTTTTCCAAGGCAAAACCTACCCCATCCCCGATGCCGTCCACTTCCTCTTTGGCTTCGAACTGCGGGTGGGGCTCGCCCTCAAGACGAAGGACTACCCGCTGGCCCGCCGGGCCGTCCGCATGGGACTCGAACTGGCCGAAAACATTCCCTACCACTACTCGATCTGCCTGAGTTACCAAGCCATGATTGGCTTCCACGAAGGCGACGACGAGTCGGTGATCGCCGCCATCGACGCCAGTCGGGACTACCGCGATTTTCCCGCCCTCCGCGAGCAATGGCTCATCATCGACGCCTTCGCCCGCTTCCTCGAAATCGATGCCGACAGCCCCTTCCGGCTCGGCAAGTTCCTCAACGAGGTGCCCCTCTATTCCCAAGACAAACAGGGCCTCAACATCACCATCCTGGTCATCCAAGTCCTCTTCTACATCAAACGCCGCCAATTCGGTGCCCTGATCGACCGCTGGGATGCCCTACGCAAGTATTCCAGTCGCTACCTCAAGAAGGACCACACCTTCCGCAGCGCCTGCTTCCTCAAGATGATCTTGATGCTGCCCGCCCACAATTTTCACCCCGTAGCGATCGAACGGCACACCGCTCCCCTACTCAAGAAATTGAAGGAGTACCCGGAATCGGATGTGGAGATCGTGCCCTACGAGCGCCTGTGGCGGAAGGTGGTGACTTGTGTGGAGGAGTACCATTATTCGGGGTAGGGAGCTTGGATGCCACTTATTCAGCGGGATAACTGAGAATAACTTTTGGATGCTTAGTTTTAGTAATACCAAACTAAACCTGATCATCATGAAATATCAAATGCAAATCTTACTGGTGGGAATGGCCCTGATGACGCTGGTAAACTACGCCATCGGCAGTACGGGAACCAATCACAACGCTATCCTGGTCTTTAATATCGTACTGCTCCTCGTGGGACTGCGGATCGTATTTTACGGATTCCAGCCGCCGGGACAGGGGACTTGGATTCAACGTTACCAGCACCGCAATCAATTGTTTAGGAAGCGTTGGGAGCGTTAGGTGGCTGTCTACAGGATTTAATAGCTCTCAAAAGATTAGCAGTGGTACGTTCATGAGACAGGATCGCGTCATTTAGCTTGGAAATAACGTCCCGATTGAATTCATCCCAACTCATTTCCTCGACTTTAAAACCACCCCTGGAGGAATTCACCCAATCCACACATCTATTGCTGGCATCTTCTGGTATCTCCAGATCCTGCACGGGCCAAATCATCAGATGACTTTTGGGAATTTGGGCACGCATTAATACTGCCAAATAAGAATGTATCCAAGTACCTCCCCCAGGTTTTTGACTGGAATCTACCATACCCTGATCGAGCAGCTGAAAAAAACGACGTACGTCTTCATGCTTGTAATCGTAATTGCGATTAGCATCACAACAAAAAACAGTTATCTCTCGCGACCTTAAATAATGGATAAGGATACTCCCATAGGTATTATCGAACTGGGGTTTTGGAGGACTACTTTGATCAGACGGATACGCCGTAATATAATTGTCCCAAATTTCTTTATTAGAACACTTGAAGGCGCCATCAAATGAAACCATAAATACAGTTCCAGATCTTATACTAGCAAGAATAGAGATCAATTCTTGAATGTACTCAGCCTCAAGATCCATCGCACACTTGCTGAGCAAGAAGGGCTCGAGATACTTGAATTTCTCATGAGCTTTGCGAAGTAACTGCGTTTGATGAGTTTTACATCTACTTCTCTCTTTATTAAGTGCTTTAGCCGTTTCCTCGATAAGACACCGACAAGCCCTAAATTTGTCATTCTCAGTTTCTTCAAGGCAAACCTTAAACCTACGGCTGAGATCTACCTCAATATCCCATAACAATTTGTGGTCATAATACCGATCCATCATACCGATTTATTTTCTTGATCCAGTTGCTGTTGTTCCAGTTCCCGAATTCTACTTTCCAATGCAATCCGTTCTCTCGCCCAAGACTGCTCAAGGATAAACAAAGCATCCTTCCTCGGTGGCTTTGCTTCCGGCGCTTCCTTTTCCAGGCCTTCTTCCTCGGCGACCAAGCCCTTGAGCTCCAAGGCTAACCATTCATTTTCTGATTTCAATAGCTTTAGTTTGAATTCATGATCTTCTTTACGCGCCCGATGCTGGAGGTTGAGAAAGCGCTGCTTACCCAAGTCTGCCTCCGACACGTCGGCCTTCAATGATTCGCGCAGTATCTTGCGGTAGTTTTCGTCCTCATCTTCAATGTCGAATACTTTTCGGTACAGGTCGGGGGTGGTCATCCCCACAAAATCTTCCTGGAGTGCATTCAGGGAAACGCGATCGTCTTGCTCCCGGCGCATCACCAGTACTTCGCCCATACTGCGGCCGGCCACCAATAGGGGGCTATGCCCGGATATAAAAAACTGGACCTGGGGAAAAGTGCGCAGTAGCAGTCCCACGATTTTTTGCTGCCAGCTGGGGTGGAGGTGGGCGTCGAGTTCTTCGATGATCACGACGGCGGATTGCTGGGGGACTTGGGAGAGTGGTTTTTGGGGATAAAGCCGCCGGAGGAATTGAAAGATCATCGTAAAGATACAGATAACGGAAAGCGTTCCCTGGGATGCACGTTGGAGAGGGAGTGACTCGGTAGTCCCAATGGGCTTGATGATAAAACGGAGGTGACCACTCTCACCAGTGGGCTCTACGTGCATAGAGAAAGAGTTTTCGGAAATGAGCGTATTGATGATCTCCATGATCATATTGACGATACTCTCGTCCGAACGGGAATGATAGTGATCAGCGGCAAGCTGATAAAGGGATCCCTGTAGAACATCCCGATAAGGATGTTGGTGAATAAAATGCCAGGCCCCTTCCTCGCGAATTTCTCGATCAAGATCGAGTGGTTTCAGATCAACTTGCGTACGATCGATAAAGCGCAGATCGGGGATGGCCAACAATGGCAATAGCCCCGTCCCGCTTTCTACGACCTGCGCATTGGCCGCGCTAATGGTCCGGATGTCTCCCTTAGCGTACTCCAATTCAATACCAATGCTGGCGTCCGCAACTTTACCATCAAAGTACTGCTGAAGGGGTACTTTCTCTTTGGTCATCAAACAAGCGATTGCGCGTAGGAGGTAGGTTTTACCGTAGGCATTTTTCCCAATAATCAGGTTCACCCGCTTGGAAAAGGCGACCTTTTTATCGGCAAAAAACGGCAGACCATTCATCTGGATGGACTTGAGCCGGAAGGGATGGTCTACGTTGTTTTCAAAGTCGATCACATCCTGAATCATGGTACTCCGATCCAGGGCATTGGCGAGTTCCGTTTTGACCTCACTGACGTCCAACTGCGTATACAATTCAGCCAGTAAGTTCCAGGCTTCTTGGAAGTTGGGGCAAACCCTGGTAATTTTATTTAAGCTGGGTTCCAGTTGAGGCCGCAAGGACTCCTCAGGCCACTGTTTTTGAATGACCCGCCAATCGCTGGCCAAATCAGGGAACTGTTCGATAAAGGCGGCCTCACTCTGGTTGAGCTTACGGACCCGCAGGCGCTCGGCGTAGTCTAAAGCGAGATCAACGGAATCCCTCTGCAAAACAATTTTCTCCTCCACTAATTTAATAGCGGCCGGTTCTTTCAGCTGGGCATTGGAGAAAACCAGAGACGTAGTACGTTCCACCGAGCCGTGATAACGCGGGCCGGATATTTTAAAGTAAGGAAAATTGAGGATAGCCTGCCAGTCCAAATTTTCGGGATCATCCGAAAAAGAGCTGAGCAAACCGTAATGTAGGGCATCATCAAGGTTTTTATCAAAATGCTCCCCCCGAAAGACTCCCAATAGCCGAATGGTATAGGCGTGGATGAGATTATCGCGAAGTTGTTCGGGGTTCAGATTGAGTTCGAGTACCAACTGGCTACTGGAAAGGTGCAGTTGTAGTAGTACGACTTCACTGTCGTAGCGACGAATACGTTGGAAGACCTCCTTCATCATTTCGTAGAGGGCTTGTAGGGTATCCCGATTGGAATTGAAGTGCTGGGGCGGACTGATCGCTGAGGCTCGAAAAATCTCAGGCTGCCGACAGCTCTGGATAACTTCCACGAAGTGCTGATTATCGGGATGTTCCGTAGAAAATACCTTCCTAAATGCTCCCCTAGCCACCAATAAAGCAGCGAGTAAGCTGGGGGCTTTCTCCGGTCCGTAGAAAAACGTGACGAGTGCTTGAAGAACCGGGGAATGGATCAGTTCGGATCGGGGGGTATTTGGGGCAAAGGTGTCTAGAAAATCTTTAAGATCGTAATCGATCCAACGACAAAAATACTGGAGGGAAAGGGGAATGGATCCTTCGGTAGGATCAAGAAGAACCGCTGAGCTAATCTGCCCCAGGTCCTTTAGCAGATCTGAAAAAGGATAAATTACAAAGTGGTTTGCCCATTGCCGATGAACGGTGGTAATAAATCTTTTGTATTCCGTTTCGGCTTCAAGACCAGTAAAAGAATATTTACCAATGTAGCAATGAGAATCTTGCTGGGGATTGAGTTCCAGTTGCTTAATAATTACGAAGGGATTGGTCGCTGTCGTAATAGTGGCTAGCAAGTGTTCCTCACTACGCTTAAAGAAGGCTTGTACCGTGGTCTTTAATATGGGGACTACCTCTGGTTTCCCCCCGAGGGCATCCACCTGGACTTCTAAAAGTAAGATGACTCGCTCCGCTATGCTATCTAAAAAAGCCCGCTCAAAAGTAGCTTCATTGGTACACCAGTAAAAATCCAGTTTACACTTCTCCCCCTCGATCATTTTTACGCTTACTTTTTCCACCTGGGAATGCTCCCCCAGCCTCGCCGTAAACAGGCGCGGAGGGGGATAGGCCCGGGAATAGGGATAAATCCAGGCCAACTGATCCTGGGGAAATTGTTGTAAAATCTCAGTGATCAAACCCTCCGCTTTTTCAACGCTGTCTTCGACAATAATCCATTTACGCATTTTCACAGTTTATACTTAATTAGAAAAGAATCTCAGTCGGTACCGAAAATCGCGTGACCCAAGCCGTACCCGTTTGACAATTTTCTTTCACCCACGCCCGGTGAGTCTCCGGTAAACGCTCAATCAATTTACTGCCACAGCCAAAAGAGTTAATTTTCCCCTTTACCTGTTCGGTAAAGTGTATCATGATACCGTAGGTACCATCGCTTTTTGTTTTATCAGTAGCTGGATCAGCACCAGTCTGGTTGAGGATACAGAAGTCGATCATCTTGCCATCTGGCTCATGGTTAACGAATAAGGCAAATTCCCCGGCTGTTTTCATGTGTTTTAGGGTATTGCTAAATCCGGTCACCAACAAGCGGGTAAAGTCCGCTTGTCCGGTTAGCTCCATTTCGGAACTCGCCCTCTTTATCTTCCGTTCAAAGTAGGACTCCGGGTGAAAATGGAGGGGAATCTTAGCCGGGATTTCAGACAATACGTGCTCAAAATGCGCTCGGTTTTTACGAACCTCGTCGTAATGACTGAGAGCAGTCAGATTGCCCATCTGCCCGGTTGCGTGAATCCGGGAAGTAATCTGCCAGCAATAGTGAATCAGACCTTCGAGATCGATAGAACCACCTTCGTGGCTAGCCAGCAGCCGTGTGGTTGGAAAAATAAACAAGCTCATTTGGGTCTGCCAGTCCTTAAATCGATCCGGATCGGGAGCAACCACCCAGGCCTTAATTTCTTCCAGACTTGGC
>CALCCH010000086.1 GCA_937899855.1 uncultured Saprospirales bacterium
CGCTCCTCCGCGCAACTCTGCGTCCCAACCCCCCCTCGAAGCGCCCCACTCCCACGCGCCCCACCCTCGAAGCGCCCCACCTCCACTCCCCCCATTCCCCGAACATTATTATCTTTACGACGTTATGAAAAAAAGCCCACGTTGGGCCATGACCAACACACCCTATTTATCACTAAACGAAAATAAAAAATGCCATTCAAACTTCCTGAACTCCCCTACGCTTACGATGCCCTCCACCCCCACATCGATAAGCGGACCATGACCATCCACCACACCAAGCACCACAACGGTTACACCAACAAGCTCAACGCCGCCATCGAAGGAACCGATCTGGCCAAGAAAAAAATCGAGGATATCCTCGCTTCGGTCTCCGAGCAAAGTGCGGCAGTGCGCAACAACGGCGGTGGTTATTACAACCACTCCCTCTTCTGGTCGGTCATGTCGCCCGAAGGCGGCGGGGAGCCCAAAGCCAACAGCAAGCTGGGCAAAGCGATGAAGGAAACCTTCGAGTCCTACGACGACTTCAAAGCCCAATTCAGCGCGGCGGCCGCTACCCGTTTTGGTTCGGGCTGGGCTTGGCTGTGCGTCGATGCTAAGGGCAAATTGTTCGTGACCTCTACCCCCAATCAGGACAACCCCCTGATGGATGTAGCCGATCAAAAAGGAACCCCCATCCTCGGCCTCGACGTGTGTGAGCACGCCTACTTCCTCAAGTACCAAAACAAGCGCCCCAACTACATCGCCGCTTTCTTCGAGGTGATCAACTGGGACCAAGTCGGTAAGCGCTACAACAAAGTCATGCGGGCATTGGCCAAATAAGGAGCCTACTCACCGCACTGTTCTCAAAAAGGCACCGAGCAAATGTTCGGTGCCTTTTTTGTCCTGCGAGCGGCAAATGATTTCCCAAAGTGGTCCGGCCGGTCCCGCGAGGCTTGCCATTGCCTTTAAAAATGATTATTTTTAATATCTGTTGAGGAGTGCCGCCGCCCCCCATTTAGGAGCGCGGTCCGGCCGCGGAACCCCCGCCAATCCTAGTGTTTTCCGAGGGAACTCCCACACCTGTACGCCCGATACCTACGACCGATACCAAAGCGCCGCTACCGAAAATCCCGTCTCGACCTCGCAACAAACTACCGCAGCGATCCGTTTACCCTAAAAATCCAATTTGCAATTTAAATCACTCACCCATGATCATTTTAAGCATCTTTTTGCTGGTCCTCAGCCTATTCAGCTATGAATACCTGCACGAGGCCAAGTAAAATTCACGAACAACACCCAAAAAAAGCGGGCTTCCGATACCATCGGAAGCCCGCTTTTGTTTTGGTCCGGTCAATACGTCCCCTACTTGGCCACGGGTTGGGGGTGGACCGCTCGGTACATCCGGTCGATTTCCGCGCGACTAAAGATGCCCATCAAACCATTTTGAATGATCAATTCTTGCTCGCCCGCCAAATGGATATAGCGAAATCCGTAATTGGTGCGGGTGGAGTCAATGGCGTTTTCGAAGATAAAACCATTGTCTTCTTCCTCCACGACTTTGGAGAAAAAGGGATTCTTTTTGACCTCGGCCAATTGCTCTCCGACCAGGCCCTTCATATCGCTATTGAGCGAACGGGAGGCGATGATCTGAACGGCGTAGTTTTCCTCTCCCGTGATCGTCACGTCCTTGAGGATCCCCATATCGACGCTTTTTACCTCGGCACTGTCGGGGGCCAGGATGGTAATTGGCAGACCGTACTGGAGTAGGCTGAGCGGCTGGAGCTGTTCGGTATTTTCCGTGGCGCAGGCGCTGAGTAGGGCGAGGAAAAATAAAAAGGCAATTCCAAGTCTCATAGATTTTTGTTTTGGTAGAGTGGTGATGATACAATAAAAATCCCTTTCCGCCAAGCGGAAAGGGATCTATCATGGATTGGATTCGTAATCAGGCACTTTAGCCTTTACTGTATTCTCAAAAAAGTCGTTTCCGAAATTATTTAGCTCTTCTTGGCCTTGATCGTACAACCCACCGCCTTGGTAAAATTGGGGTCGGGTTGCTGGCCAGCTTCCAGGGCCTCGATGGCCTTTTCCAGGTACTTCTCCGTCACGGCCGAAGCTTCGCGAGCATTGTTGTCGATGGCGCCGATGTAGCGGACCACCATGTCCTTGTCGAGCAAGAAAACGTGGGGCGTACGGGTGGCGCCGTATTGGGGGTAAATCGCCTGTCCCTCGTCGAAGAGGTAGAGGAAGGGGAAGGACTTTTCCTTCGCCCGCTCCTTCATCAACTCAATGCTGTCCTCGGGCTGGACTCGGGGGTCGTTGGGGTTGATGGCGATTACGGGATAGCCTTTGGCGGCGTAAGCATTGTGGAAGTCGATCAGCCGATCTTCGTAGAGCACCGAGTAAGGGCAGTGGTTGCAGGTAAACGTGATCACGTAGCCCTTGACGTCCGCCATATCGCCCAGCGAATGTTCTTTATCATCGGTTCCCATCAGCTTAAAGTCCGTTGCTTTATCGCCGACTTGGTAGCCCGTGAGTTGATCCGCCTCGTTGTTCACCGCTACGGCTTGCGCCTCGGGTGCTTGATTGACGTTTACGTCTGCCTCGCTGGTGGTCGTTGCCTCGGCATTGCCTTCCTCGTTGGAGGCGGTCGAGCAAGCCGTCATACCAGTGCCCAGCAGTGCCAGACCGATCAACATTACCAAAAATTGTTTCATCATTAATTTTTTATAAAAGGTTTGACAATAGTGTTCAGTTCCTCGTAAGACTCGAAAGACTGTTCCCAAAATCCGCGCTGGTCCCGGCGGTACACCACCGTCGCAGGGATGGCCCCCGACCATTGGGGACTCACCTTGTCGATCCACGAATTGGCATCGGGATCGTCCAGTACCCAAACCTCGGATTGCAATTGATTTTTTTCGATGAAGGGTAGGAGTCTACTTTCGATCTGCTTTGGAAAGTCCAAACTGATTAAGCGTACTTTGACGGGCTGGTCGGCGTAAGCGGCGGTCAACTGCTCAAAATAGGGCAGTTCGGCCACACAGGGCTTGCACCAGGTCGCCCAGAAGTTGATGATGTAAGTGGTATCCGTATCCAAGTGGAAGAGGTATTCCAGCTCGTCGAAGCTCCCCATGGGAATGCCGTGGGCTTGCTTGACGGCCACCGCGCGCGGTGCCACTTCGGTCGGAGTATTCTTGGTCGAGGTAGCTTCGTTGGGGGTGGGAGTTCCGCCACAAGCGGCCACCATTCCCGTTACCAATAAGATCAACCAAGTTGGAGTTTGTTTCATCATCAATAGGCTAGATGGGGTGGAGGTGAAAAGCGTTGCTTGGGAAGGGAAAAAATTACAATTTTTGTTGGCTCCCCCGTTTTACACCTTTTGTACTACCTTTAACTGCTGCTGACCTAAATTGTTTGTATGCCAGCCTCCATATTCCGCTATTTTGGTCTTCTAGCCGTCTCCATGACTGCGGGCTGCCCCTCAGTTCGGAGTACCCGTATAAAGTAGGGGGAAGCCCCAAGCAATTTGGGACCTCCCCGTAATGCCCCTAACGTAGTCCGAGGGGTACTTTTGAGCTGATTTCTAATGGTTGCGGTTGACCTCTCGCCAGGTCCCGTCGCCGTTCGAGATCAGGGTCAGCGAGGCGTTGGCTACCGACGTAAAGCCCGCCACCAAATTCAGAAAAGCACTACTGGTCACGTTGGCTCCGGCCTGATCAAAGAGCAGCGTGACGACGCTACCCCGAGGGAATCGATCGGCCGTGAGGTAATTGATTCGGGTGATGGTATTGGTGCCCGCAATGGCGTAGTAGTTGGCGTTGCGGGGGAGGGTCAGAAAACCCGTACTGGGGGTGGTGCTCGCCCCGAAGGCATTGGTCAGCAAGCCCGTCAGTTGGCCCCCGGAGCTGCGGAGGGGCGCTGCCTCCAGATTGGGCAATTGGTTGCCAAAACTCAAGGTCGGGGTGGTGAGGAAAACCGTCAGCTCGGCTCCCGTGGTATTGGCGATTTGGAAGGCAAAAAGCGATACGGTACTGCGGTTGACCAGGGCGTTCATGCCCACAAATTCCCAGTTGCCACTCCCGCTGTGGGCCTGGGAGCTGGCAATGCCAGCGGGGGCGTTGGTAAAGGCGACGAAAACGTCGGGAAAATCGACTTTGGCGTGGATGCCGAAGTTGACTTGATCGTAGAGGGGGAGGTCCAGGATGGCGGGAATGGCCGTAGCCTGGGGCTCGATCTCGGCCGTACCGCCGGGGGGGA
>CALCCH010000087.1 GCA_937899855.1 uncultured Saprospirales bacterium
GCGGGCATCGATCTGGTATTCGTAGCCTTGGCCGGGCCGAAGATTGCGCAATTGCTTGTTGGATAAGGAGACCACAGCAAAGTCGTGAAATACGAGATTTGCGAAAGCCGTATTTCTACTCGTAACGCGCGTACTTTTACGAGAAAGGGGAGCGACGCCTACCTTAGAAGAGCAGTGGTAGGCCGTATAGGACAAACGTGCGGCCAAGGGAACACAGGAGCCCCAACAGCCAAAGTAAAGTTCGTACCCCTGGGCCAAAATTGATCCCCCGCACGTAATAACGAAGGCCAATTTCCAAACTCCAACCGGCGCAGTAAAGGGCTTGGGCTACCTCCACCCTTTTCCCACCAGGCGATGACGTCCCAAATGGCATTCGGCTCCTTGGCTTCGTCCCGATGGTCGAGAGGGCTTGTTTTAGACATTCGCTAGCGGGTTGAGACAATTTTTTTATCTTGTGTACCAACATTCACCTAAGCCCCCGAAGCCATTCGGGAGGCACCAACGCTCCGCACCATGAGTAAGTTAACCATTAGATCCGGTAAAGGCCAATTGGTACTCAAAAAAAGCCGCAGCCTCGTTGGGCTCAAGCCCAAGGCCGATAAAGACCTCGCCCGGCGCGCCTACGTCAAGGACAAGAAGTACAAAAATCTCGGTGGTTTTCAAGTGGTGCGACTCAACCGCGCCCGGACTTCGCTGGACGACAAGTTGGACGAAGTACGCCGCAAGCGCGAAATCGAAACGGGTACCCACGTCTACCACGTGGAAGGCAGCAAACGTCCCCTGGTGCCCACCGGAGAGATCTACCTCATCTTTCACGAAGGTACCAGCGAGGCCGAACAAAGGGAAGCCCTGGCCAGCTACCACCTCAAGCTCGTGGAGCGACGCGATGCCCAAACCCTCGTCGCCGTCGTTACGGCCAAATCTCCCAACCCCATCAAAGCCGCCAATGGCCTACAAAAAAACGAATGGGTCAAGCACGCCGAACCCGATCTGGACACCTACGTCGACAGCTACGAAGAATTCATTGAACCCGACGACACCCTCCTCGATCACCAGTGGCACTTCAACAACCCCGGTTTTATCGTCGACGCCAACTGGCGAACCGCCAAAGGGGCCGACGCCAAAATTCTGGACGCCTGGAAACGCATCGGCAACATGGGCTCCGAGGGCATCAAGCTCGCCGTGATCGACAACGGCTTTGACCTCAACCACCCCGACCTGCGCCACAAAGTACACCGCCCCTTCGACCTCTGGAACCAGTCCTCCCGGATCGAACAGGGGGACGCCCGCTTTACCCACGGCACGCCCTGCGCCACGGTAGCCCTGGCGGCTTCCAACGGCAGCGGCATCGTAGGCGTGGCGCCCAACGCGCGGTTTATGCCCATCAGCGGCACGTCTTACAGCCTGCGCGCCACCGAACAGATGTTCGACAAATGCATCGAAAACGGCGCGGACGTCATCAGTTGCAGTTGGGGCACCACCGACCCGGCTTTCCACCTCAGCCCGCTCAAGGAGGCGGCCATCGCCAAGGCGGCCCGGGAGGGACGCAACGGAAAGGGTTGTGTGATTTGTTTTGCGGTGGGCAACGAGGATTTGGACTACGTCAGCTTTTACGCCGCCCACCCCGACGTCATCGCCGTGGCGGCTTCCACCAGCAAGGACGAACACGCCAGCTATTCCAACCGCGGTCGGGAGGTAACGGTCTGTGCGCCTTCCAACGGCGACTGGCCCATCATTGCGGGGCGTGCTTCTTGGGACGAGGGGGTTTCCTGGGAACAGGGCGTCTTTCGCTACTGGCGGGACGGTCAGTCGCGGGGAGACCGCTACAAACACTTTGGGCGAACCTCGAGCGCCTGTCCCCTGGCGGCGGGAATTAGTGCCCTGATCCTGTCGGTCCACCCCGATTTGACGGCGCGGGAGGTCAAGGAAATTTTGATGAAAACGGCGGATAAGATCGGTGGCCCGAGCGAATACGCCAATGGCCACTCCCTGCGTTACGGTGCGGGTCGGGTCAATGCGGATCGTGCGGTGGCCGAGGCCATCCGACGGCGCGACGGTAGCGGCGGCACCGGTAGCACCGTGGAGGTGGAGGCGGAAGTGGGTTCGGGCCGTGGCCTGTTTCGCTTCAACGTACACCGCCAGGAGGCCAAGGGCTGGGGCGTCCAGATCGGGGCCTTCGCCGAGTACGGCAATGTCCTGATCCAGGTGGAACAGTTGCAACGGCAGTTTGAGGCACCGGTGATCGTCAACATCAACGAACTCAATGGCCGGACGGTTTACAAGGTCGTGGTGGGGGCTTTTGGGGGCAAGAGCGACGCGCGTAAGCTGCACCAGCGCATGCAGGCGGCGGGCGTCAACGGATTTTTGCGCAACTTAAAGGACTTGCGTTAGACCCACCGTCGCCAAGGCGCTTGGCGGTCTGCGGAATACTCAACATAACCAAAAACTAGAGAGATGATTAGAAAGCACTACTATTGTTGCTGGGCGGGCCTTTTGGTCCTGTCCCTGGCCTGCTCCGATTCTACCGGTCCCGCTCCGGTGACCACCTCCACCCCTACTCCGGTGACGGCGACGGTTCCTCCACTCACCTATGACGTATTCGTTCCCGAGGATTTGGCGGGTAAAAAAGACAGCGTCAGCCTGCTCGTGGTACTGGATGGGGGCGAGTACAGCGGTATCGCCCGGAATACGGCGGTACTCTACGAGTTTGGCGAAAAGATTTATCCCACGGTCGTCGTTTCCATTCCCAGTACGCCCATCAGTCGTTGGGCCTACTTTACTCCCACCCACCTCGCTGCGGACGAGAACGATACGGGCAACCAAGCTTTGTACCCCTACACCGGAAGGTTTGGGGCCCTGGCCGATTTTCTGGAGCAGCAAGTCCTGCCCGAGCTGGCGCAAAAGTACGACCTACAATTTTACCAAAAGACGCTCTTTGGCCATTCGATGGGAGGGCTGGCCGTACTCAGCTTTATCGTTCTGCGCCCCGAAGTATTTGACCACTACATCGCTGCCAGTCCCAGCACCATGTACGATGATCACTACCTCTTTCGCACCATTGAGGATCGGACGGAGCGCTTGGCATTTAAATCCCTTTTCCTGACGGCGGCCCGCCATGATTCGAACGGTTACCGCGAAAACGTCAACTGGCTAAACGAGTACCTCCAAAAGGCCAAACCCGCTGCCCAGCGGTTGGAGTTGCGCATCTACGAGCGAGAGACCCACGCTACTTCGGGGGTCAAATCCTTGATTGACGGGCTGGAGTTTGTCGGAAAAAATGGCTGATCGGTGCTAGCTGATGGTGGAGTTCCAGGGCCCACTGGGGGGAAGTTCGTCCGGTGGGGGAGGGTTGCGGCGTTCCCACTCGCGTTGGGCGCGGGTTTTCTCGAAGGTATCGCGCGGTAAGAAATAGTGGGTGGCCTCGGTCTCCTCGCCGTAGGGATCGGCGGGTTCCAATTCGTCTTCCTCCAACTCTTCCTTGTAAAAAAAGGAGGTGAAAATGCCTACCAAGGCGCCGTACAGGTGGCTCTCCCAGGAGATACCTTCTTGATTGGGCAAAATTCCCGCAAACATCCCCTGGTAAAAGAAGACCACGATCAGGGCCAGTACGATCGACTTGATGTTGCGGCGGAAAATGCCGTTCCAGGCCACGAAAGCCACCAGCCCGTACACTACTCCACTGGCCCCGATGTGAAAAACGGAGCGGGCGAAGCCCCAGACGGCAAAACCGGTGAGCAGGTAAATCATCAAAAAGCTACGCAGGGCGACTCGCCGGTAAAAGTAGAAGATGATCCCGGATAGGGCGAAAAAAGGGATGGTGTTGGAAATCAGGTGCCCAAAATCGTCGTGGATCAGGGGCGCCAGTAAGACGCCGCGGAGCCCCAGGGTGGTACGTGGGAGGATGCCAAATTCGCTAAACTGAAAGCCCCCAAAAAACTTGACCAAATGAATCAGCCACAGGATCAGGATAAAGATCAGTGGAAAACGGAGGCTCTGGTAAAAACGTTTGCTGGTGGAATCGGGCATCTCGATGGCGAGTGGATGGTTATAAATATCTTCGACGTACTAATTTAATAAAGATTTGCGCTTTTTTCTTCTTGTCTTTCTGGGTCCAGCCGTGTTTTTCGGCCAATTCGGACAATAGGGGCTTGGCCTCGTCAAAATTGCGGAGTCCGTTGAGCCGGGTGACGGCCTTTTCGTAGGCTTGATTGTCGCGATCGAACAGTTCGTTGATGGTGAGGAAACGCTCGTTGATGCCCATGGCTCGGTTGAGGTCGCCAATGGGTTGGGCACTGAGCTTTTCGGACAATTCGCGGGCCTCTTTTTGTTCGAAGAGTATATCGTGGTCGGGATTGACGGTGGGTTGCGGTGTCGCTGGTGTGCGCGTCTCTTTCTTACCTTCGGTAGTTGGGGCCGGCCGTGGTGCTGGTGCCGGCGTCTTTTTGACTTCTACCGGGGGCTCGGGAGCGGGTGGTGGTGTTGGGACGCTGGGCGTGGGAGCTGGGGGCTGGGGGGGCGGGGCGGGTGGGGGAGGGTGTGTGGGGGGGGGGGG
>CALCCH010000088.1 GCA_937899855.1 uncultured Saprospirales bacterium
CCATCGGTTTTATCCCCCGTTACATCAAGAAAGTTACCAAAGATCCCGACGGTCGGGAGACGGTCATCTTCTACGATGTCAATGGCAATGAAGTCGCTCACGCCCTGGCGGGTGACCCCACTTCCGCTGCCACCACCGAGCTTCGCCAAACCTACTTCAACGTACCCAAAAGCAGCTTTCAAGACATCCAAGTCAGCCAGAGCTCCTCCGAGTCTACCCCAATTAACTTTTCGGGAAGCGGAATGAACTACTCGATTTACGACCTCGAAACCGACCTGCCGGTAGTCCTCAATTCCAGCTCCGCATCGCGCTCTTTAGCCGCGGGTTTCTACCGCGTGGTAAACAACAACAGCAGCAATCCGCTCCTGTTCGACTATCAACTGAACTACCAGGATTACTCGCTTTACATCTACGATAAGTCCAACCGCCAGGTTGCCTCCGTCGCACCCAATGATGTGGTCTACACCATCGTCTCCTCTCCCGGATCCAACCACAAAGCCTTTACCCTCTACCGTCACAACAGTATTGGGCAATTGGTCTGGGAACAGTCGCCCGATGGGGGGCGAATCGAATACTTTTACGACCGCAAGGGACGCCTCCGTTTTACGATCGACGACGACCAGGACAGTCAGAACCGCTACACCTACTACAAATACGACATTGCGGGACGGGTTGTTGAAACGGGCGAATCTTTCCCCCAACCCTCCAATCTATCCTCTTTGGCCAATAGCTCTAGCCATCCCAGCAGTGGCAACTCTCAGGTCACCTATCGAAGGTACGATGAGATCGACGGTTCCTTCCCGCTGGCCTACGGCCAAAAATACGTCAGCGGACGCCTGGCTAAAACCTGGAACGATTCCGAGACGATCTGGTACAGCTACGACGAGCAAGGACGCTACGAATGGGTGGCGCGTCGGATTACCAATGGCCCCGGTGCCAAAATCACCTTGTACCAGTACGACCTGCGGGGTGACGTGACGAGCACCACTTACCAGCCCAACCAGGACGATGAAATTTCGCAGCAGTACGCTTATGACATTGGGAGTCGCATCACCGGAGGGGCTACCCGTCGGGATGATGGCGTCAATAACGCTCCCATGAATCAGGCCCAGTACACCTATACACCCGACGGCGATTTGGAAAAAATCGTGACGGGAGGTGGACTGGAAACCCAGACTTTTGCCTACACCATCCGAGGAGCCCTCAAGGCCATCAACCCTGGCGATATGCGCGTCACCGACATCAACGGCGGTGAACACCACCCCTTCAGCATGGCCCTCCATTATTACCTCAACGATTTTGAATCCGCCAACGGACAGTGGAAAGATACTCGTGCCTTACCCAGCACCTCCGCCAATAGCCCTTACAACAATTACGCGGGGAACATCGTGGCGTCCCGCTGGAAAACGCGGGCCGAAGTCGGAAGCACCGATTTTTCGGGACACTTCGCCTACCGCTACCGCTACAACAAACGCAACGAATTGTACCAGGCCTACTTTGCCAATATCACCCCCTACAGTACCAGCATCTACGAAGGTAAAGCGAATTTCATCTCCGATTATTACAACTACTTCACCTACGATCGCAACGGAAACATTCTGAAACAGCGCCGCTACGCCGCCAACATCTCTATGTGCTCCGGTAACTCAATATTTATGGATAACCTGACCTACCGCTACGATTATACGGGGGGTAAGAACCGCTTGACCCACATCGATGATGGCTACACCAATAGCTGTATCCGTGGCGAACTGACCGACCAGTTCTCCAACAACTATTTGTACAATGCCAAGGGCCAGCTCATTCGCGACCTCCAGGCCAATCAGTACCTCGAATACGATACCTACGGACGGGTCCGGCGGGTACGCAACGGAACCACTAACCTCTCCCCTCTCAAAGCAGAATACAGCTACGGACCGGATGGTAAGCGGGTCCGCAAGCGGGTCTACAACGGGAGTTCCTACTACGATACTTGGTACGTACACGATAATGGCAGTCTGAAAGGCGTTTACGAAGCCAACAATACCTGTCCCGGGTGTAACATTCCCACCCTCATGGAAATCCCCGTATACGGTTCGTCGCGGGTGGGCTTGGCGCTCCGCGATGGAGCCAGCTGGACCTATCACTACGAACTCAAGGACCACTTGGGCAACGTCCGGGTGGTTTTAAAAGAGGGCGACAACGGTACGCAGGACATCGTCCGCTATGCCGATTACTACCCCTACGGCTGGGCACTGCCGGGCCGCAACGGGGGAATGTCGTACCGCTACGCCTACCAAAGCCAGTACGCCGAACTGGATGGGGAAACCAACTGGCTGGCTTTTGAAAAACGCAGCTTCGATACCCGGGTGGGTCGCTGGATGACCATCGACCCAGAAGAACAGTTTTACTCGCCCTACCTGGCCATGGCCAATAGTCCGGTCAATGCCCTGGATCGGGACGGTGCCTTCGTGCCACTCTTAACGGGCTTAGCCGGAGGTATCATAGCTGGTGGTTGGTCTTTGATCAGTAGTGGCGGTAAGGATTGGAAAGGGGCCGCGGCGAGTTTTGCTGGTGGCTTCGTGGCTGGTGCCGTAGCCGGAACCGGACTGGGGCTGGTGGGCCTCGCGGGAACGGGAACGTTCGCCACGACTGCCACCGCCGTGGCGGCCGGAGCGAAAGCATTAGGTTTTACTGGTACCTTCTACATCACGACCTTTACGAGTCTCGTGGGATCAGGCATCGGAGCCGTAGCGCGCCAAGGAGTACGAGTCGGCTTCGGGGAGGAATTCAATGAGTACGACATTGTCTACTCAATGGCGCTGGCCATTCCCAGTGGCGTACTCGCTCAGATCCCTAAAGGGTTCAACACTGCCGTCAAAAGGAGTGCACAACAGGCCACCGCCAGAGAAGGAGGTCGACAATTCATCCGGAAACAATTCCGAGAGACCGTCAAGGAATTGCGCAACTCCATTCGCAAGCAATCTGGCCACCGCATCACCAAGAAAGAAGCCGAAGTACTGGCCATCCAGGCCCTGAGCATTGCCAAGGCAGCCGAAGCTTCTTCTATTGGAGTCAACGTCAGGGTCACTCAGGAATCCATCAAGATCATCGCTTCGTTTACGACGGGAGCGCTGACTACCGAGACCCGAGAAGTGCTCTTGCAAGATACCAACCAACAGAGCCAGCCCCAAGCGCCTGGTAACGAAGGAAACTAGAAGCCATCTCAAAATGTTTTTGTTGGCGAGGGAGCGGTCATTTGTGTCCCAACGAGGCGCCAAAACGGAGCATAGCC
>CALCCH010000089.1 GCA_937899855.1 uncultured Saprospirales bacterium
CCCTTCCGCTACGAATACCGTCGCTGGAGCACCGTCCACGGACTGGCTTCCAGTGAGGTCAATGACCTCTTGTTGGTGGACGACAAAATTTACGCCGCTACCAAAGAAGGATTGAGCATTTTACCCCAACGGCCCACCGGAGAACACTCGTCCCAACCCGAACTCCGATTGCGTTCGGTGCTGATCAACAACCGAGCCGTCCCACTGGCCGCCGAATACCAACTCCATCACTGGCAAAATAACCTCAAACTACGTTACGTCGCCCTGTCCTTCAAGAGTTTGGGGCGTCTCGAATACGACTACCGACTGGAAGGGATCGACAGCACTTGGCAACGTACGACGGCCCTGGAACTCAACTACCCCGCCCTGGCGCCGGGCGACTATCCGCTGTCCATCCGGGCCCGCGACATCGACCGGGGGACGGAGTCGGACATCCAACGGATTCGCTTTCGCATCCAACCGCCCTGGTGGCAAACCTGGTGGTTTCGAAGCCTGATGGTGCTGGCGACGGCGGGGCTTTTCCTGCTGATCCTCGGCTGGCGTACCCGCACGGTCGAGCGCCGGGCGGAGGCCCGCAACCAGATCAATCAGAAGATGGCCGAATTGGAATTGCGGGCCCTGCAGGCGCAGATGAATCCGCATTTCGTCTTCAATGCCCTCCAAGCGATTCAGGATTTTATTTTCAACAAGAGCGAACTGGTTGCCAATCAGTATCTCGTCAAGTTCAGTCGATTGATGCGTTTATTTTTGGAATCCTCAAAAGAGAGTTATATTTCGCTCGCCGATGAGTTGGAATTGCTCCGGCTGTACATCGACCTGGAGCGGATGCGATTTGGCGATCAGTTTGATTACGACATCGAGGTGGATCCCGACTTGTTGAGCGACAGCATCGAAATGCCCTCGATGATCTTGCAGCCCTTTGTGGAAAATGCCATCAACCACGGCCTGCGCTACAAATCGGAGCCGGGTCACTTGTGGGTGCGCATCCTACGGGAAGGGACACTGCTCCAGTGCCAGGTGGAGGATGACGGCGTGGGTCGGGAGCGGGCGCGCCTCCTGCGGGAACGCTCGTACAAAGGACACAAGTCGCGTGGTAGCCAGTTGGTAGAGGAACGGCGACGCATTCTGGAGGTGGTGGATCAATCCCCCATCGACATTCAAATCACCGACCTCAAAGACCCAGACGGGGTGGGGCGTGGCACCATCGTTAACATCAGTATCCGCTACGCATTAAACTAGGGGGTAAGCAGGACCGTTTTCGGATACCCCCCAATCACAGTGAAATATGAACAGTAGTTCCCTGACCACGCTCATCGTCGACGATGAGCCCAAAAGCCGCAACCTCATCGCCACCATCCTGGCCAAGTACTGCCCCCGGGTCGAGCTGCTGGGTGCCGTGGGCAATATTGAGGATGCTTACGCAATGATCCAAAAACGAGCGCCGCAGTTGCTTCTCCTCGACATCGAAATGCCACACGGCAGTGGTTTTGATTTGCTCCGCCGGCTGGACCGCAGCGACTTTGAGGTCGTCTTCGTCACCGGCTTTGATCATTACGCGCTCCAGGCCATCAAATTTCACGCGCTCGACTACCTACTCAAGCCCATCGACGCACTCGAGCTGATGGAAGCGGTCGAAAAGGCTCGACAAAATTGGGAGGGAAAGCGGGACCGCGAGCGCTTACAGCAACTCCTGCTCAACCTCAAAGAACCCGACCCCAGCAGCCACCAATTGGCCATTCCCACCATCGACGGGCGCGAGTACGTACCGGTCCAGCACATCCTCTACTGCACGGCCGATGGCAGCTACACCTCCTTTACCCTCATCGGGGGGCGGCAACTGATTTCTTCCAAAAATTTGGGGGAATACGAAAAGATTTTACCCGGCATCAACGAGCGTTTGCACCACTGTTTTTTCCGGGTCCACCACCGCTACTTGGTCAACCTTTCCTTTATCCAAAAATACAACCGCAAGGATAATTTTATCCAGATGGAAGACCAGTCCAACATCAGTATCGCCCACCGCCGCAAAGCAAAGTTTCAAAAAATACTCAAAGAACTCAATCTTTACTAATCCGCTCATTTCCAATAATTTAAACGATCACAAATCGGTACTCCAAGCGGTTTCCTAGGGGTTCCTCCGCCGTCTTTTTGGAGTGGGATACCAACCTTCGCAAAAAAGGGACGCCTCTTTGGGAATATGAAAACGAACCTAAGCGCCCTTCTTCTAAGCTGCCTTTTTTTGAGTTCCGCCTCCCTTTTTGGCCAGTCGCCCGAGTCCCTGCGAATCGCGGCCATCGAGGTGGTGGGCAATCGCCACAGCGAGTCCTCCGCCATCATCGCCCAATCGGGCTTGCGGGTGGGATCCTCGATTTTTATTCCCGGGGATCAGCTCAGTCAGGCGGTGGTGGCTTTGTGGAAAATGAAACTATTCCGCGATGTCCAAATCTTTCAGACGCGTCGGGAAGCGGGAGCGGTTGATCTCCAGATCGTCGTCGAGGAAGCGGACCGACTGGGGCAGTTTCGGATCCACGGTGTCAAGCGATCCCAAGTGGAGGACCTCCGCCAACTGTTGAGCCCCTGGCTGCCTTCCGGCACCGTGCTCAGCGCCCACCAGGAGCGGCGTAGCAAGGTGGCCTTGCTCGATTATTTTCGCGAGCGGGGCTACGCCGAAGCGCAGGTAAGCCTACGGCGGACGCCCAGCCTACGGCGGGCCCACACCGTCGACTTGAGCTTTAGCGTGGTACCGGGGCCGCGCAGCACCATTCGACAGCTACACCTCAACGGCAACCGGGTCCTGTCCGACCGTCAGATTCGCCGGCGCTTGCGGACCAAGCAGCAACGCTGGCCCTGGCAAAACGCCCGGAGCGATGAGGCACGGATGGCGGCCGATCGCGAGCGCTTGTTGCAAAGCTACCGGCAACTGGGCTACCGCGATGTCCGCCTGAGTCAGGACAGCCTGTGGCGCAATGCGAAGGGCAAGTGGGAATGGGCGCTGCACATCGAAGAGGGGCAACGTTTTTACCTGGGGCAGTTGAGCTGGCGGGGCCACGGGCTCTACTCCAGCGCCACCCTGGCCGAGGTACTGGGCTTTCGCAGCGGTGACGTTTACGATGCCGAACTGCTCCAAAGCCGCCTCCAGTTTAGCCCCGACGGACGCGACATCGCCGCCCTTTACCTCGACCGGGGCTACCTCTTCTTTCGGATCGAGGCCGTCGAGACGGCCATTCGCGATTCGATTATCGATCTGGAAATCCGCATCCACGAAGGCCCCGTAGCTACCGTCAACCAAGTCATCATCCGCGGCAACGACCGGACCAACGAGGCGGTCATCCGTCGGGAATTGCGCACCCAACCCGGCGATCGTTTTAGCCGGGCCGACATCATTCGTTCCCAACGCGAGTTGATCAATTTGGGCTATTTCAATCCCGAGCGCCTGCGGGTCAACACACCGGTGGACCCGGAGCAGGGAACCGTCGATATCGAGTACATCGTGGAGGAGAAAAACGCCGACCAGCTCGAACTGGCGGCGAGTTGGGCGGGCGCCGACATTGGTCTGACGGGGACCCTGGGGCTGGGCTTTAATAATTTTTCGCTGCGTAATTTTTTCGATTTTTCCACCTGGAATCCCCTTCCTACCGGCGATGGCCAGCAACTGTCGCTGCGGGTCCAGAGCAATGGGCGCGACTACCAATCCTACAACCTGGCCTTTACCGAACCCTGGCTGGGGGGTAAAAAACCGCGCTCCCTCTCTTTCGCCCTGTTTTACAATTTGGACCAGGAGGACGGATTCTCCGAAACCTCCAACGAACGCTTCGCCCTCTGGGGGGCCAGCCTAAGTCTGGGCCAACGTACCCCCTGGCTGAACGGTACCGTGGTGGCCACGACGACGCTCAAAGCCCAACGCTACCAATTGCGCAATTGGGGGGATGGATTTTTCCAGACCGACGCTGGAGAACACATTCGCAACGGTACCTTTAATAAGATTAGCCTCCAGCAAACCCTGGCCCGCAATACCCTCAACCATCCCTTTTTCCCCACCTCGGGGGCCCGGCTTTCGCTTTCCGGCGAATTTACCCTCCCCTACTCCTGGTGGCGGTCCTCGGAAGGCCAAAGCGAGTCGACGCCCGCGGAGGCGTACCGCTGGATCGAGTACTATAAGTTGCGTTTTGACGCCACCTGGTACCACCAGGTCGTGGGCAAGCTGGTGTTCAAGGCCAGCGCCAAAATGGGCTACCTCGGCAAGTACCGATCGGGGCAGGGCTATTCCCCCTTCGAGCGCTTCCAATTGGGGGGCGACGGACTGGGGGGGCTGAATAATGTATACACCGGCGCCGACCTGATCGCGCTGCGGGGCTACGCCGTGGAGGACCTCGAAAACAACCTACGCGACGGGGCGGTAGTGGCCAATCCACTCTTCCAAAAGCTCACCGCCGAGTTGCGCTATCCCCTCCTTACCAACCCCAACGCCCAAATTTACAGTCTACTCTTTGTGGAGGCGGGCAACAGCTGGCAATCGCTGGCCGATTACCGTCCCTTCGATCTCAAGCGGTCGGTGGGAGTGGGCCTACGGGCCCAGGTGCCCATGCTCGGCATTATTGGATTCGACTACGGCCTTGGGATCGACAAGGCGGGAGCGGCGACCTGGAAAAACTACGGTCGCCTGAGCCTGATCTTTGGTTTCGAGCCAGATTGAGAACTATCCAAGTACTTCCCTACATTTGCACATTTCTTTTAACAACACATAAAATTTCAAACTATGAAAAATCATAGGTATCGGATCGTAATTGCTGTACTGGCCCTGATGCTGGCCGGCCTCTCTCCCAATGACCTCAGGGCCCAGGAGCTCTCACCGGGGCACCGGGAAATTGGGCTGCGACTCAGCAGTGTCAACAGCTTTAGCTTAATTTACAATCGCCACAAGGGCGGCAATGTCTACCGACGCTGGCGCTTTGGGGCGGCGGGCCTGGGCCTGTCGAGTACCAGTGGCTCGCAAAGTTTCAACCTCCAGGCCAGCGTGGCGGTGGGTCGGGAAAAACGCCGCGACATCGGTAAAAATTTCGACTTCGTCTACGGGCTGGAATTCATTGGCAATTTCAACCTCCAGGCGGGTAACGGCCAGGGCAACCTCTCGCTAAACCCGGGGATTGGTTTTGTCATCGGCTTTCAGTACTACCTCACCAAAGCCTTTTACATCGGGCTCGAATTGGTCCCCTCCATCACCACTAATTTCCGCATCGACGATCAGGGCCTGCAAGATGCCTTTGGCTTCAACGCGGGCTTCAGTTCTAATGCAGCGGCCCTGAGGATGGTTTACCGCTTTCAAAAAGCATAGAATTTTCGTTAGTAGAAGCCATCTCAAAATGTTTTTGCCGGCGAGGGAGTGGTCATTTACGTCCCCACGAGGCGCCAAAACGGAGCATAGCCGTAGCTACGCGACGCTTTTGGCAACGAAGTAGGGGCGAGAATGACCCTGCCGTAGCCCAAAGTATATTTTTGAGATGACTTCTATACACTATTGGTGGGGGAGGCCCGGGAGCTTCCCCCACTTTTTTTGTACCGGCCCCAAAAAAAGGACCAGTGGCGGTCGTGTCCGCCACTGGTCATTGAAAAATGCTTATTCAGGAGAAAAAATCTAAATTGACCTTACTATTGCTTGACAAATTTTTGGACTTCCTGTCCCGTAGCGCTTCGAATGTAAAGCACGTACAAGCCACTCGGCAATTCGTCGATACCGACGGTCCACTGCTGGATACCGCGCTGCGCACCGTAGCGCAGGGTCTTCATGAGCTGTCCGCCGGCGGAGAAAATTTGTACCTCCACATTCTCTTCGTCCGCCGCCCACTCGGTCCGCAGCTGGATCACGTCCAGGGCCGGGTTGGGAGATAGTTCGGTGGAACGCAGACCGGAGGGCTCTCCGGGATTGGCGTAGCTGTGGGTAAAGACATTATTGTGATCGAAATTCGATCCGCAGTCGGTGTATTCGGAGGGATCGTAACCCGCACATTCGGCCGAACAGGCATTGAGGAAGGGCACGATCAAGCCGGGCTGTACCTCCACACATACCGGATCGGCTACTTCGCTACAGCCGCAGTTGGCCACGGGTGGCTCCTCCGGATCTTCCTCTTGTTCGGGGTGGCAATCGACAAATTCGGTGTAGCCCGCACACTCCGCGTAGCAGGCGTTGAAGAAGTACAGCGTGACGTCGGGGGATACTTCCACACAGACGGGATTGACGTCAAAGGAGCAGCCGCAGTCAAAGGGATTTCCAGAATCGACGCAATCGACTACGTAGGATTCGTCAAAGCCGAAGCAGAGGGCATCGCAGAAGCTGGGCAGGGGAGCGATGACGCCGGGCGACACCTGGATACAGACGGGTTCGGCCTCGGCCTCGCAGCCACAGGGGAAGGGATGAAACGTAGTGGAGGGCGGATCGCATTCGACGACGTCGGCCTCGGTGTAACCCGCACATTCGGCCAGGCAAATGTTATCAAATTGAATGGTGGATACCTCATTGATGAAGATACAGACCGGCACGCCCTCGGCGGGACATTCGCAGTCGCTGGCGGTTTCGCCCGTCTCGCAATCCACGAGATCGTTGGGGAAGAAGCCAAAGCAGAGCGCATCGCAAACGCTGGGGAAGGTGACACTGACCCCGGGCGCTCCGAGTACGCAGACGGGAGACTCGTCGGGCGTACAGCCACAGTTGTAGGGATTATTGGAGCAGTCGATCCTATCGGCTTCCGAATAGCCTTCGCATTCGGCCTGGCAGAGATTGGGGTATTGGATAAAAAAGCCGTGCTCATTGACCACGCAGACCGGCTCTCCATCGGCGGGGCAGCCACAATCGGGGACACCGACGGGCAGTCCCGTATCACAATCAAGAAACCGGAAACTCGCAAAACCGTAGCACTCCGCATCGCAAAGGCTGGGGAAAGTGATGACCACTCCCGGTACCCACTCCACACAAACCGGATTTTCATCGGGCTGGCAACCACAGGGGCTGTTGTTGTTGTTGTTATCGCAAGGGACTATGTCTTCGGAAGTGTAGCCATTGCATTCGGCCTGACAGAGGTTCTCGTAAAAGAGTACCGTCCCGGTGCTGTCCGCTACGCAGACGGGTTGGTGATCCGGTTCACAGCCACAGTCGTTGTATTCTGGCACCTCCGGACAGTCGACGATGAAGGAAGCACCGAAGCCAGCGCACTCCGCTTCGCACAGATTGTGAAAGGGAAGTGTCAGCCCCGTGAAATCGACACAGACCGGTTCGCCCTCGGGGGGACAGTTGCAGCCATTGGTGCTGCCTTCGGCTCGGCAAATTACAAAATCGAGGTTGGCACTGGACTCGGCCTCGACGGTGACGAGTTTGATGTCGAACTGATCGGAACAGAGGTCGAGCACAGCCACCAAAAAGCTTTCGGTAGCGTTGCCGGCGATATCACCGGTAGTGGTGTAGTTCCCGTCAGCATCGGGAAAAAGGAAGATTTGTTCTCCCGTGGTGGCGGGTATGACAACAACGGTAACGGTATTGAGGGCCGTTCCGGCCTCTTCGGAGGTCACTTGTCCTTGAATCGTGTAGGAGGCAGCGGCGAGGGGAGCAATCCCGATGGCAAAGGCTGCCCAGAAGCTGATGAAGTAGAGTAGTTGGCGCATATTATTGGTGTTGATTACACCCTCTACTATGGTGGGGTCTGGCGATTGGTTGCCCGAGCGCTCGTAAATTCTTGAAATAGCACCGGCTACTGCTTACTATCCTTTCGGGGCGGGAAGGATACGGCTAAATTCCTGTAGGGAGAAGGGGTAGGCGTGGCGGTCATCGACGGGATGGAAGACGGATCGCACCATTTCCCACTGCGACCAATCGACCGGGGGAAAGAAGGCATCGCCTTCAAATTCGTGATGGACGATGGTGAGGTAGAGATAGCTGGCCAGCGGGAGGCTTTGGGCAAATACCTGACCACCGCCGAGAATAAAAACGGTTTCCTCGTCCGCCAGCAGGTCGAGGGCGGCGGGTAGGTCAGGGGCCCGTTCGAAGCCTTCGGGCAGTTCGAGCTGGGGGCGGCGGCTGAGGATGACGTTGAGGCGATCGGAAAACAGCATGTCTTCCGATTCGTAACTCACCCGGCCCATGACGAAGGCCTGGCCGGCCGTTACTCGCCGGAAGTTTTCCCAGTCGGCGGGCAATTCCCAGACCAATTTGTTGTCCTTACCCAGGACTCGGTTTTCGCTCATCGCGGCGATCAGTGCAATTTTTCGCATCGTTTTATTTGTTCCAAAAACACAACTTAATTCTCCCGATCCAGTTAGAAAAGGAGAGCAAATTTAGAACTTTGCGGGCTAAATTCCCAAACAGTGGAAATGCACCGCCTTATCCAATTCACAAAAATAACGATCCAATGCCTGAGCAAAAAGATGGAAAACCCGGCCCCAATCAAATCAGTATTGACCTCCCCGACACGGTGGCCGAAGGCATCTATGCCAATTTGGCGATCATCTCGCATTCCAGTTCGGAATTCGTACTCGATTTTGTCCGCGTCGTCCCCAATCTGCCAAAGGCCCGCGTGAAGGCCCGCTTGATCCAAACGCCACAGCACGCCAAGCGCCTCCTCCGAGCGCTGGCCGACAACATCAAGCGGTACGAGCAGCAGTTTGGTCCCATCGACGAGCCCGAACAGCCCCCCTTTCCACCGATGAATTTCAATACGCCAACGGCGCAAGCTTAAGACGGACTTCTCGGATTACGCGCAATTCCCTATTTTTGGTCATGGTTTTGCCGCGTCTGTATTTCTTCCTCCTTTGGGTAGGGCTGTTTTCTTTGGAGAGCAGTGCCCAGCAATACCAGTTGAATACCCTCAATATTTACGAAGGTTTTTCGAAGGGCCTGGTCAAGGACATCGTCACCGATGACCTGGGCATGGTGTGGCTGGCTACCGATGAGGGGCTGGTACACTTCGACGGGGAGGGCGCTCGTTTTTACAAGGACGAGCTGGCCGGTGGCTTTGCCAAACGCCTCCTCAAACGACAGGATGGATCGCTACTGGTGGCCTACGACCGGGGAGTCACCGAAATCGTCAGTCGGCCCGATACGGTCCTCTTCCGCCAGTTGCTCCTGGGAGAGTCCTACCACACTACCGAACGGCTCTTTTACCCCAAATCGCTCTACGAAACGCGGGAGGGTGAGCTGTGGATCGGCGAAAACCAAGCCATGGTCCGCTACATCGAGGGGGGCATCATTCGCAAGTACCGGTTCCCCCGTGCCGACCAAAGCGACAATATTTTCCACAATTTTTCTCCCGCCGAAGACAGTACCGGCCGGCTGTGGGTCTTTTCCTTTACCGGCAACCTGTACCATTTCGACCCGGAGGGAAACCGTTTTGTGGGGGTAGAACTCGACTGTGACATCGACGAGGTGAGTGCCTTGATCGCTGTCGATGGCAATCGCCTCTGGGCCACGGCCCACAATGGGGTCTTCGAAATTGAGGTGGCCGGCGAGTCGGTCGTTGCCTGTAGACGGATTCCGGGAGTCGATAGAATTTCCTGCGGGATTCGGGTCAATCAGAAGAGCATTTACGTGGGGACTTGGGACCAGGGCCTGTACTATTACGCCCTCGACCGGCCGGAGTTGGGTTGGGAGCGGCTGCGTTCGCTGCCCTTTGACCAGGTGGTGGGCTTGAGCTATGATCATCAAAATGGACTGAGGGTGGGGGGCAACGATAACATAGCCTTACTGACGCCTACCTTTTTTAAGACTTACCAGTTTGACCTGGCTGAGGTCCCGGTGGAGGCCATCCAGGTACGTCCCGATTCCAGCCTGCTCATCGGTAGTGCCGATCAGTTGTACCGGCTCCAGAAAGTGGCGGGAGAATGGGAAGTTGGCGATCCGCTGGACTTGGTGGACGTACTGCCCACCGCTTTGTACCTCGATGCGGATACCCTCTGGCTCGGCACCTTCCGGGGCGAGCTGTGGCGCAGTATCGGGGGGGCGGTACCGGGCGACTTGGTCGATACCATTCCCCGTTCTTCAAAGGCCATTACCTCCATCACCAAGGACCGCCGGGGCAACCTGTGGATTGCGGGAAACGGGCGTGCGGGCCTGGTCCAACGAAGCCCGGAGGGGCGGTACCGTTTTTTTAGGGAGGGGGGCTTGCGCAACTGTCGGGTCGTATTGGAGTTGCCAAACGGTTTGGTGGTGGCGGCGGGGGGCTGCCGGGAGAGCTATTTGTTTTATTTCGATCCCGGCCAGGATAAATTTATCGACCTCAGCGTGCCCTTTCCCTTTCCGGTCAGCAAGAACTTTGTGGTGGAGGACCTATCGACACGGGATGGCAGTGCGCTCCTGCTGGCGACTTCGGATGGTTTGCTGGAATACAGCCTATCGGCGGGCAAGCGCGATGAAAGTAAAATCTCGCGGGTCGACCTCATCAAGGTGCCCGTGGACGAGCCGGTACGGGCCATCACCCGGACGAACGATGGCACATTTTGGATTGCCACAACGAGCGGCCTACTGGCTTACAATGGGCAGCAGGCCCTTCGCTTTGACAAGAATAGTGGACTTCCGAGCAACAATTTGACCTACCGCGGGCTCCAACTCGATTACGAGCAAAACCTCTGGGTGGCCACCTCTACCGGTCTGGCCCTGTTTCGCAAAAATAGCGTCAACGACAATTTTACCCCCCAGCCCCTACTCCGCTCCCTACGGGTCGACAAACGGGTGGTCGATTACACGGTGGGGGCTGACGAACTCAAAATTCCCTACCAAGCCCCCCTGGAGATCAACTTCCATAGCCTCTCCTACCCCACCAACAAACTGCGTTACCAAACGCGCATCCTGGAGGTAAATGAGCAATGGTCCGAGCCCGGTACCGCCCCCTACACCCTCCTTTCGGGTCTTCCCGGTGGCCGGTACACCTTCCAGGTGCGGGCCCAGCAGCAGGGCGGCTACCGCTGGAGCAGTCCCCAAAGTCTGGCCTTTCGGGTGACTCGCCCCTGGTACCACAGCGGGTGGGCCATCATCTCCTTATTCGTCGTCATCCTCGGGATTTTTTACGCCCTGGCCCGCCTGTACAATTGGACCCTCATCCAGCAAAACGCGCGGCTGGAGGGCATCATCCGGGAGCGAACGGCCGAAATCAAGGCCCAACAGACCGAGCTCATCGAGCAAAAGAACCAAATCATCGAACAAAATGAGCGTTTTCGCATTTTAAAAGAGCAACAGTTGCAGCAGGAGATCGACTACCAGGACAAACGGCTGACGACCTACACCCTGCACCTGATGCAAAAAAACGAAGCACTTAAAGAGTTACGCCAAAAAATATTCAGCAGTCTCCGCAGTAAGGATCGGGCCAAAATCAGCCCGGCGGAGCTCAACTCCTTCCTCTCGCTGATCGACTTCAGCTTTCACAAGGACCGGGAGTGGGAAAACTTCAAGCTGTACTTCGAAAAGGTCCACGTGGGCTTTTTTGAAAACCTCAAGCAGCAGTACCCGGAGCTGAGTTTGTTGGAGCTGCGGCACTGCGCCCTGATCCGGCTCAATCTGAGCATTTCGGAAACGGCGACCATCCTCGGAATCTCCGCCGAGAGTGTCAAAACGGCCCGTTTTCGAATGCGTAAAAAGATGACCCTGGCCTCCCAGCCCGAGATGATCGAGGCGATCATGCGGATTTAGTCCAATTTCTTCAAATTTGTTAAAAAACTGATTGCCAGTCAGTTAAACCAATCTGTCAACTTTTTGTACCGGTCATTTTTGTGGGGAAAGCGCCAATAAAATTGGTGGCTAGCCATTCAGATATTATTTTTGGTAAACGCATTAGCGGCCAAATTATCCTTTCCATTTTGCCGTAATACATTCTAAAACATTGGTATAGAAAATTCCCACAATTGTATCTCGCAATTGTTGGATGCTGCTTTGTATGCCACGTAACTCTTTCTGTATGTACTTAAAAAATAACAAATTACTACAAGGCCTAGCGGTGTTCCTGCTGCTGCTACTCGTCGCAGGGCCGCTCTCCGCCCAGCGGAGTATCAGTGGCTCGGTGACCGATGAAAACTCCGGTGAGCCACTCATCGGTGCCAACATCCTCATCGTGGGAATGAGCGCAGGCACCGCTACCGATTTCGATGGGAATTTTACCCTCGACATCCCCGAAGACGCTTCCGAATTGCAAATTTCTTACACTGGCTACGCCGAAAAAGTGGTGCCCCTGACCGCTTCCAATGCCTACGCCATTACCATGACCGAGGGCGCCCTCCTCGATGAGGTGGTGGTGATTGGTTACGGTACCGTAAAGCGGGAAGACGCCACGGGCTCCTTACAGCAGGTAAATGCGGAGGATTTCAACCGCGGTGCGATTACCTCTCCCCAGGAATTGCTGGCCGGAAAGGTGGCCGGGGTGCAGATTACCACTCCCGGTGATCCCGGTGGAAAGTCCATCATCCGCATCCGGGGAGGCTCCTCCCTCAGTGCCTCCAACGAGCCACTGATCGTAATCGACGGAGTGCCCGTGGCCAACGACGATGTATCGGGAGCCCGTAACCCGCTCAACGTCATCAATCCCAACGATATCGAGAGCATCACGGTGCTCAAAGACGCCTCGGCAACCGCTATCTACGGATCGCGGGCATCCAATGGAGTCATCCTGGTGACCACCAAAAGGGGCAGCCTGGGTCGCAAGTTTTCGGTGGATTACAACGGCTCCGTCTCGGTCAGTACGGTCCAACGGACGCTGGACGTGCTCTCGGCTTCGGAGTACCGTGGCCTGATCGAGCAACGCTTTGACGAAGGACACCCCGCCCGCTCCCTGCTCGGCGATGCCGATACCGACTGGCAGGACGTCATCTACCAACAAGCCATCGGCCAGGACCACAACCTGAGCTTTTCCGGTGGACTTGGTCCCGTCCCCTACCGCCTGTCGCTGGGCCTGTCCGACAAGGAAGGGATCGTACAAACCGATCAATTTAGCCGACAGACCCTGGCGCTGAACTTGAACCCCGGTTTTATGGACAATACGCTCCAAGTTAACCTGAGTGGTAAGATCATGAACGTCAACAACCGTTTTGCGGACAAGGGAGCCATTGGGGCGGCCGTCTCCTTTGACCCCACCCAACCGGTGCTGGACAGCGAAAGTCCCTACGGTGGCTACTACACCTGGTTACAGGACAGTCTGCCCAATACCATTGCCACCAAGAATCCGTTGGCTCTACTGGAGCAAAAGAACAACCGCGCTTCGGTATTCCGCTATATCCTGGGTGGTCAGATCGATTACCGCTTTCCCTTTCTCCCCGATTTGCGGGCCAATTTGAACCTGGCCTACGATTATTCCAAGGGAGAGGGTACCGAAGATACGCCCGCCAATGCGTCCTTCCAGTTCTCGGATGGGGGATTGGACAAGGAATACGAGCAGGTCAAACGCAACGAATTGCTGGAATTTTACCTCAATTACGGCAAGGACTTTGGCGGTTCTTCGCTCAACGTGATGGGGGGCTATTCCTGGCAGCGTTTCTTTAAGGATTTCTACGAATTTGCCACCAACGTAGCCGGTACCGAGGTTATCACCCCGGAAAAGCGCGATCCCAAAGAAAACTACCTGATTTCGCTGTTCGGGCGGGTCAACTACTCGATCCAGGACCGCTACCTGATTACGGCTACCCTGCGTCGGGACGGCACTTCGCGCTTCTCGCCGGACAACCGTTGGGGCTTGTTCCCCGCCGCGGCCCTGGCCGGGAAGGTGGTGGACAACGACGCTCCCCGGGGGCCACTGTCGAACCTCAAACTCCGCGTGGGTTGGGGGGTAACGGGCCAACAGGACCTCAACGAGGATTTCTATCCCTACCTGCCCCGCTACGTCGCCAGCCAGGAGAACGCCGAATACCAATTTGGCGACAGCACCTACACCACGCTGCGTCCCAGTGGCTACGACATCAACCTAAAGTGGGAGGAGACCACGACCTACAACATCGGAGTGGACTTTGGCTTGTACCAGGACCGCATCACCGGTTCGTTGGAAGTGTACCAACGCGATACGCGGGACCTGTTGAACTTTATCAACGTCCCCGCCGGCTCGAACCTGACCAACTTCATCAACACCAACGTGGGTGACCTCACCAACCGCGGGGTGGAATTTTCCATCAACACCATTCCGATTCAGAAGGAAAACTTCCGCTGGGAGCTGGGGGTCAACCTCACCGCCAACCAGAACGAAATTACGCGACTCACCGCAACGGAAGATCCCAACTATGTCGGCGTAGCTACCGGAGGCATTTCCGGTGGGGTGGGCAACAACATCCAGCTGCACAGCGACGGAGCGCCCGCCAACTCTTTCTACGTCTTCGAACAGGTGTACGACGACCAAGG
>CALCCH010000090.1 GCA_937899855.1 uncultured Saprospirales bacterium
GATAAAGGTACAGACCGCGCTGACCAGGATGAGGAAGAGGGAGAGGCTGGCGATTTCGTAGCGAAGGCGCGCCGAGCGTTTCTGGAGGAAATAGAGCGCGAATGCCAGTAGGAAAGCGATGAGCATACCCTGCCACAGGGAGTGGATCATGGTCCAGCCCAGGGCGTAGATGATGTCGTCGGAGATGAGGTTTTGGATGAAAGTCATGAGTGATACTTTGCGAGATGAGGAAGCCCGGGGGCTTCACAAACTTATTTACTCTTGGTTCTCGATTTTTTCAATGAGGTTTTTGATGGCGGCCAGTTCCTGTCGGGAGGTTTGGTGATTGCCCAGGGCCTGCATCACGAGTCGGGTAGCGGAGCCGCGGAAGGCGGTGTCCAGAAAGTTTTCGAGTAACTTGCTTTGGGTTTCCGCTTCGCTTACATTTGCTTCGTAAATGTGGGTCCGAGCATCCGTGTTGCGATTGACCAGGTCCTTACCCACCATGATTTGCATCACCTTGAGGGTAGTGGTGTAGCCGATCTTGCGGATCGCGTTGAGCTGATCGTTGACAAAACGGACCGATGAGGGGCCGTGGGCCCAGAGCACCTGGAGGATCTCCAGTTCGGCATCGGTGGGTTTCTGAAATTTTTTGTGACTCATATCTTGCGGCGGTAAAATGATCTACGAATGATTTCGTAATGCAATTATATACGAATCCCTTCGTAATTCCAAGTTTGAACTACGATAACTTTCGTAATTAGAAAAAATTTAACTAAATTTTAAGATTTTGATCCCACTATATCCAGCTAGTTCCACCAAACGGTCCGCTCTGATTTCGAGTCTGTCATTGCTTCTGCTTTTTACGGCCTGTGGTGATCCGGGAGGGGCGGCGATTGGCGAAACGGCGGGCTCGGGTACCGAAGCCCCGGCTACGAGTAGTACCCCCGAACCCCCAGCTACCCCCGCTCCCGCGAGCCGCCCGGTCCGTGAGGCCCACAATTGTCAGCTGGTCGGTAAAGCCCTCGAAGATGGCGACTTCTGGATTGCCGAAAAAGAAGTACTCCTCGTCGTGGTAGCCGATACGGCCGAACTGTACGATCAAAGCTACCCCGAGAGCTACCGCAGTTTCCAAATCTACAACACCCTCACCTGCGACCTGATCGGCAACCACGTCATGCCAATCAACAAAAGCCCGGATTATCCCTACTACCTCTATCCCGAAACCTACGAACCCCTCAATCAGGTGATCTGCGCCCAGGGTACCGATTTTGTGTATTGCTACGACCTCCAGCGCAACGAAATGCTGATGCCCATGAGCCCTGAGTACCGCAGTAAGCGCCGCGCGACCGATGCCTCTTCGGGCCTGCCCCAGGGCCTGACCGTATGGGATCGCTACCTCTTTGGCTACGCCGCCGAATTCGGTGCCTACGCCTTTGACCTCACCAACAAGCGACAGATCGAACCCGTCATTCCCCTCGCCGAGTACCTACACCGCGAAACGGGCATCATGAACCAGCTCTTCGTCATCGAGAGACAGCCCGGGGTGTTTCAGGCCGTCTATTCCAACTTTGATTATGACGCTGAGGAAAATCCCATCACCCTCAGTCCCCTCTTCGACCAGCCACTGCCCATCAGCACCCGGATTTCCGCCTCGGCACGCAATAATAACCTGCTGGTACTCCAGTACAAGGATGGCTCTTCGGCCGTCGGAATCGATATGGATCGGGGCGAACGGGTCGACCTGCCCGCCGAAATTGCCAGCCAGTCGGTGGGCGATATTATCGACTGGATGAAAAAACGCTAAAATCCAAATTCCCTTTTGCTTCGTAAGTATGGCGAACCAAACCTATTTCGCTCGTACTGCCAAGGGCATCACGACGGTCTGACGGGCTACTGCTCCGTCTTACCCTGGCCATCGGCTGTACAGCATTCACTACAAAATTGTTTGCCATGCAAAAAGTTACCACTCTCCTTTTGTTCTTGAGCCTCTGTCTGAGCCAAGCAAGCCTGGCCCAACACCAGAGCAGCAGCCGGGGCTACCTCGGGATTCACTCCAACTCGGTATCGAAGGAAAAAGCCAAAAAAATTCAAGTTGACAATCCTTACGGCAGTTACGTCACCCGGGTCATTCCCGGTTCGGCAGCGGAGCAGATGGGCCTCCAGGCCTTTGATTACGTTTACGCAATCAATGACCAAGCCACGACTGATGACGACCACCTGACCAGTTTGCTGCGGGCCTACCAACCGGGGGCGGAGGTAAAGGTGGCCTACGTCCGGCAGGGTAAAAACTACGAGGGACGAACGACCCTCACCCCGCGGATACGGACGCCCAAGCGCTGGGAAGCGGCCGACGAACCCTTTCTTGGCGTACAAGCCAGCCACGACCGCAAACCCCGCAACCAGGATGGCGTTCGGGTCAACATTATCGACAACTCCACCGCCGAGGCCATGGCGATGGAAGACGGCGACATCATCACGGCGATCAACGAAGTGCCGGTGTACGATTGGCACGATTTGTCGGCCGCGATCGACCTGCTGAACGAGGGGGGGGAAACAATTCAGGTCGCTTACGTCCGCGATGGGGAATCCTACCGCAACGCCCGCCCCATCCGCACCCGCGGCGAAACCTATCCGGGACATTACAACCAATCCCCCGAGCGGGACGTCGAAGAAGTCTTGGAGGAAGCGCGGGATGCCATCGCAGCGCGCAGCGAGGCCATCGAACGTCTGCTGGAAACGACCGAACCCAATATTCGCACGGACGATATGGAAATCACGATGGACCCCGTCACCGAGACCGAGGCTGCGGCGATGAAAGAAGAGCGGGGAATCGACATGCCTATCGTCAATAATCTGGCTATCGAAGGACTCAATATTTTCCCCAATCCTTCTACCGGTGTCTTTAATCTCCGTTTTGATTTGGCCGAAACGGGGCCACTGGCGATCCGCATCTTCTCCGGCCAGGGGCAACTCCTTTACCAAAATGACCTCCTCCCCTTCACGGGCCGTTTTGACGACACCCTGGACCTGTCGGACCAACCGACCGGTACCTATTTCCTCATGATTGCTCAGGGCGAGCGCAGCATCACTCGCCGGGTAGTCATTGCCCAGCCCTAGGTGGTTGATTGGGGGTACCCAAAAAAATGAGGCAGTAGCTGAGTATTGGTTTACAATTAGTAATTGCTTGATGAAGTCCCGGCCGCGCTCTGCGGTTGGGACACTTCATTTTGGTGCCGCTGTCTCAGTAGGGACAGTCGGGTTTGCCAAAAAAACGGTATCTTATGGAATCACCAACAATTGATCGCTCGTGAAATACTGGCCCGTCTACTGGACTTTTTTGATCCTACTCGCCGGAGTGGGGATGCCCGCTTCCGCAGGGGGGCAGGATATGGACAACGAACGAATGGGGAAGCTCCTCGCGGAGGAATTCGAGACGCTCGAAGGCGACCTCGGGGCTTGGCAGTTTACCTTTGGCGATCATCTCGTGATGGTGATTACCGATGAGGCGGCCAACCGAATGCGGATTTTTTCCCCCGTAATCGCCGAAAAAGACATCGACCCCGAGCAGTACATCAAGATGTTGGAGGCCAATTTCCACAGCGCCCTCGACGCCAAATACGCCCTTTACGAGGGCTTCGTCATTTCGGTATTTACCCATCCCCTCCGCGAGCTCCGCTCCGAGCAATTTCTCGATGCTGCCCGCCAGGTCATCATTTTATCCGCTACCTTTGGCAGCACTTACCAAAGCACGGATATGATCTTTTCGCCCGGTGGGGTGGAAGAAGAAGAGAAAAAAGTCAACGAAAAGCCCAAGAAAAAAAGCTGAATCCTCCCGCTAATCCAAGAGATCCCACTGCGCCAATCCACTGGAGTCCGCCGTCATTCGCTGCACGAGTCGAACGCGTCGGTCCTCGTCTTCGGGATTTTCCTCGGAGGGGCGGAAAACCATTTCCACCGTTCGCTCGTCAATCCAGATGGGTGTCAGGGGGCCGTAGTCGAGGAGTTCTTTTTCAAAGACGGGGACGAAGCCCGCTTCGGTAAAACCAAAGATTTGGATGCCGTTGAATTCAAAGCCAGCGACGAGGTCAAAATTGGTGGTGACCAAGTGTCGGAAATCCGGGCTGGGTTTGGGGTAGCCACGGAGGTCGGTGACGCGCCCCGATTTGTCGTTGACCAGGACGAAGCCGGTCCATTCGTAGCCCATTTTTTTGAGGACGTGAAAACCCATTCGGGGGAGGTAGTAGCGGTATTCGTAGGTGTAGGGAAGGGAGTCGCTGATGGAGCCCCGGGGAAAGCTTTTCCGTTGTCCGTCCAAGAGGAGGAGGTCTACTTCGCTTTCGTTTTCGCGGACCCAGCGGGCTTCCTCTCGCAGTTGCTGGCGGTGTTTTTTGGCAACGCAATCGCGGCCCCGTTCCCAACGTTCGGCGGCGAAGAGGGCGAAGCAATCATCGTAGGGGGTGGGTGATTGGTCGACGCTGGGTGCCTCAAAGACGACACCCCCGCCGTAGACCCAGCCTTCCCGGCCGGAGGCCGTACGCACCCGTAGCCAGGGCTCGTCGAAGGTGCTGCCCCGCAGGGTGATCCGTTCGGTGAAGTCGCTCCGCTGACCCAAGAATTCGAGGGGGCTTCCCTCCGCTACTTCTTCGACGACTTCGGCCTGGGTATCCGCCGCCGCTCGGATGCGCAAGCGGTCGACGCAGGCGTAGACGGGGATGGGGGGCGGACTAGGCGCGACTTTTGAAGGGGGGGAGGTCGCCAACGTATCCGGCGATACCTCGGTGGT
>CALCCH010000091.1 GCA_937899855.1 uncultured Saprospirales bacterium
AGGGTCGTACCGGGGTGCCCATTGGCCGCTTCGGCTCGGGGGCCAAGCGCAAGGTCCGCATTGAATCCCACCTTTTTGAATTTTTTGGAAAGGATGATATTGGCCATCCCCAGGGTAAAGGCATCGTGGTATTCCGTAAAACTCGTGGGCAGGGGCTGCTCGTTGAAATTGTACTGGTAGTACACGTCCACCGACCCCGCGATCTGGAACTGGTCCTTTTCCTCGGCGGCATCGGTAGCAGTGGATACCGGGATCGTGGCTTCCGACGGGAGTACTTTTTCTATTTCGACGACGGTTTCGAACGGGATGACTTTGGTGCGGCCATCAGGGTCCTTGAAGGTATAAGAAACACTGGGATTGACGCCCACCAGTTCGCCCACAAACGATTCATTGTTGGTCAAATAAACCTTCCGCAGGAGTCCATTTTGAGCGTAAGTGGTGCCCAGCCCCCCAAGTCCCATCCAGAGTAGGATGGCCAAGAGATGTTTGCCCATAGTTTTGATGATTGATCGGGAGTAAGTCCGGTTACGGGGGGGGCTTACAAAGATAAGCAATATGAAGGACTAAATTTGATATATTTTGACAAGTTATATGATTTGGGATAAATTGCCCTTGCCGAAATACTGCCGCTCTCTCCTGGGAATGCTGGCTGGAAAATCTCCCGGTGAGCACCGTCCGCCTTCCCCACTCCCCCCCGATGAGGACCGGTCCGGTGCCGCTCCAAGTTGTATTCCAGCCGTATTCCAGCCGTATTCCAGCCGTATTCCAGGATGCCCAACCCGCCGCTGATGTTCCAAAAGCGTCCGGTCATCAGTTATTCCTCCGCATTGGTGGGTTTCGCCGGCCGGGCCCCTTTATTGACCTTAGCTTTATCCTAATTTTCTAACGAAACGTCCAATCATGAATCCATCCGCTTTCGCCAAAACAATTGCTTGTGCCCTATTCGCCCTGGTCCTCGTCGGTGGCGCTTTCTCCTGTACCAAAGAAAAATTTCTCGTCCATCCCCAGTACGGCAACATCCCTACCGGATACCTCTCCTTTGAGCACGACGGATTGGACCGACAGTACGCTTTGCACATTCCAACCAAGGTCAGTGAAAATGCGCCGCTCTTGATTTCCATGCACGGCTACACGGATGATGCCATTCGGCACCGCGACTACACGGAGTTGAATGAAGTAGCCGACGAGTACAACTTCATCGTAGCTTACCCCCGAGGCTCCAAGGACCGCTACGGCAAACGGTTTTTCAACATGGGCTACTTTTTCCACCAAGACGAAACCGTAGATGATGTGGGCTTTCTCACCGAATTGACCCTGTACCTGCAGAAGACCTACCAAATCGATCCCGAACGCACCTTTACCGCCGGTTTTTCCAATGGTGGGGACATGAGCTATATGCTGGCTTGTCAAAGACCGGACTTGTTCAAGGGCTTCGTCTCGGTAGGGGGCCTGATGCTGGAAGACTTCAAGACCAACTGCGAATTTTCCGTTCCCATTCCCGTTTTTGAAATCCGGGGAGAGGCCGATGACATTACCCGATACGAGGGCGACATCGACAACGAAACGGGTTGGGGGCGCTATCCTCCCATTGAGGAAACCATCGATTTTTGGCAGACCAGAAATGGATGTACCACGGTAAAAAGGGACACGCTTTACAGCCACGGCTCCAGTGAGGGCCGAAGCATCGAGATCACCAGGTTCCAAAATTGTACGGATGACAAGGAGGTTTGGCTGTACAAAATCACCGATTATGGCCACGAATGGCCGCAGGGGACCGACGATTTGTTTTTTAATGCCAGCCGAGAGCTCTGGAGTTTTTTGGAGCGCTTTTGACTAAGTACGAACCGAGAAATTACGCAAGCTACTGCAACTTATCCCCCTGGTACACCTTTTCCCCGGCTTTGACCGACCAATCCAGGTGGTTTTCCCGCGGAGGGATGGGACAACTGTAGCCATCGCTAAAGGCACAGTAAGGATTGTAGCTGCGGTTGAAATCCAGTACGACTTGATCGTCTTCGATATCGCTGATCTTTAGGTCGATATACCGGCCACCACCGTAGGTTTTTTTATCGTTGGTTTCGTCCTTGAAGGGTACGAATAGGTAATCGCCGTAGACCTTCGTAGCGCGCAGGCGCAGGCTTTGGTACACCGCAATTTTTTTATCCTCGCCCTTCCACTGGTAATGAATCCAGCCGTACTGGACGTATTTGCGGGTCTTGCCCGAGTAGGTCGCCATATCAAAAATGTCCGCATCCGGGGTCCGTTCAAAACGACCGTCGACCCGGTAGGCCGACTTGGGGGGATAAAAGCGAAGCTGTTTAAGGGCTTCGGCTTTGCCGTAAAAAGGAGAGCGCTTTTCGGCGAGGAATTTATCCTTGTACTCCTGACGGTAATCTTGCGTAGCCGCTTTGACACCTAATTGGTCCTGAGCCGTCAGACTGAGGGTGGTCCACACTAAGGCGGCTACCAGCCATAGGGAGCGGGGGGAAATACGTTTCATCGGTTTGCGTTTGTCCAGTTTATTGATCGACCAGGGCCAGGCGGTTGCCACGGGCGGCCAGCCGGGTGATGTTGTCAATGCCGTATTCGGAAAGATCGGCGACTTCGCGCCAGCCGTTGTCGACTCCCCGCCGGAATTTGTACAAACGGCTTCCCCTACCCATCAGCAGGGTCCCGTCCGACAGGGCTACAAAGTCCTCACTGCCGGGCAGCGTACCGGTTTGCAATTTCATCTGGTTGGTCAAAGGGTCGAGCTGGCGAATGATCCAAGTCCGCCCCAGCTTCTGTACGAAGGCCAAATTGCCCCGGGGCATGGGCTGCAAACAGCGACCAATGTTGGAAGTGACGTTCTTGTAGGCCCCCGAAGCGCGGTTGACGATGGCCAGTTGGTGCGGATCCCCTACCAAAAAGACCGCCAGGGCGTTTTGCCCCAGCCAGGTATAGTACCCCACGTTGAGCAAATCGACGACGCTGGGTCGCCCATTGGTCGAGCGGTCGAGTGGGAATTCCCAAATCCGCTGGGTCACCCCGTCCGCTTCGACGCGGATACAGGAAAAGCGCGGGGAAGTGCGTTTGCCGTCGAGCTCCGTCGGTACGCCCGGAACGATCTGTGGCGAGTACTCGCTCTCCACCGTGGCGGTGATCTGGGTCAGGGTTTGCCGTTTGAGGTCCACCCCGTAGATGTCCGTTTGGGTGGTATCGTCGGACAATTGGACGGTGAAGTACAGCAGGTCATCCGTCATAAAATGGGGCTGGTTGTTGTAGCCCAGGGGGTTGAAGGAGGTCAAATAAGCGGCCTGGTCAAAACGCATCGTCGAGTCGGAAGTCGTTTTGAACTCGAAGAGGTAAATGTTGGACTGTGGCAGTTTTTGGGCCTTCGCTAGTGGGCCGAGGCCCAGGAAACCGAGTATTCCCAGCCATAATACGGGAGTCAGAGGGCGCGTTATTTTCATTTTCATACAACTCATTAGATTCTCGAAACGATATTACGAAAAATCGTGTAGATGGCCAAACTTCCCCCCGATCCCCTCTTCGACCCCTATTCGGGCACTTTGACCCAGGGCAGGACCCCCCGATCCTCCACCGTCCGCCAGTGGATGTAATACTCCCCCGCCGGCCAGTCGGTACCTGTGATGGCCCACCGGTGGCTTCCCCGCTCGAACCGACTAGCCGCTACCAAAAATTCGACCAATTGGCCCCGGGCATCGTAAATGGCTACCGTCACGTCACTCGCCATCTGTAAAGTTAACCACAGCTCCGTCGTCGGCCCCGGATTGGTTGCCAGCCCAGCGCTACTGGCCACTTCCTCGGCGGTCGCCACCGAGCTGACCAAGGTCGGCCGGACAAACACCGGGCTACCACTCAAGTCCAAATCGCTGGCCGCCCGCCATTCGCGCTGCCCCGTCTGGCTGTGATCCCAGGGCAGCACCTCCACCTGGGCCACGCCCAAATCGGCGGGGAAGCTATACTGCGCCGCGGCGTTTTCCGAACGGTCGCGCTTGGTACGGGCCCACAGGACGTAGGTGTAGTCGCCCGTCGCCGGATCGCGAAAGGCCGCCCCGCGGACCCGATTGGGCAATGCCAGCCGGGCCGTCTGCGCCGCATCGTAGCGGTGGCGGTAGAGCAAATCGCGGTAAGTTCGCCCGGCGATGGCCACCTCGTTGGGTACTTGCTGGTAGGGGAGGCTGCCTTCCAATTTTTGGTACAAACCCATGAGCTCAAATTCCTGACTGGCCTCCACCTCGGTGGCGGATTCGGCCAGGTTGTACAGGTGAAACTGGTGGATGTCTTCCTGTTGGCAAGCCACTAGGGTCTTGAGCAAAAAATTGCGCTGCGCCTCGTCCGAGCCGATGTATTCCCCAAACGCCTTGCGTGGCAAATTGGATTCGGTGATGATCCACAGCTTGGCGGGATAGGTGGAGCCATTGTAGCCATAATCCCGCAGTACGTCCCGGAATTCCTTTTTCTTGTTGAGCACGCCCTTCATCGCCGCATCGGAATGCCGTTGGTACACAAAACCACCCGCCTCGTTGGACCACTCGCGCAGGCTGCCGTCAAAATGAGGGTAGGCATGATAACTCAGGACGTCGAAGTAGGCGCCCCCCCGGAGTGGGAAATCCGCCGTCACCTTTCCCCCGTCGGGATTGTCCGTATGCCGCAGCAGCAGGTCCAGAAAACCGGGATAGCCCAATCCCCCCACCGCCACGTAAGCCGTGGGGTCGACGGTCTTGATGACTTCGTAGCTGATGCGCAGCAGTCGGATGTAGTGAAAAACGGGAGCGCGTAGGGCGTAGTCGCAGGGGGCGGGAACATTTTCAAACCAGTTACCGGCTTCCCCCCGTGGTTTCCAACCATTGCCCGAAAAATCCAGGTCCGGCTCGTTCCAAATTTCCCAAAACTTGACCTGGCCGCCGTAGCGACTGACGGTCCGGTAGAGGTAGGCCGCGTAGTGGTTGTCCTCATTGATTGGTGTGCCCCCGGCGCCGGCGTCCCAGATGTCGAGGTACATCCCGGTAAACAGTTGGGATTGGACCCCCGGGCAGTACTGGGTGGCGTCCTGGTGTTGGGGGGCGGGGTAACCGACGAAGACCGTGTTTTCGTCGGCGCCGAGGCTGGCGTAATGTTGGAAAGTATTCAGGCGAATGTCGTAGCCCCAGTAGTCGAGAAAGTACTCGGGGAGGATGGGGCGGAGGCTGCTGACGCCCGCCCCGGGAAGGTGGAGGTCGGGATTGCCAATGGCAATATTGGCGAGGTCATCGTCGGTCCAGTTGGAATAGGCCCCCATGTTGGTGCCAAAGCGGAAGTGGCCCGCGTAGGGCGGAATTTGATCGTTGGCCGTATAGTCGACCTGGGCGAATAGGAGGGGGGAGTAGCAGAGCAAAAACAAGTGGAGGTACTTCATCGGTCAATTTTAGTTTGTGGGAGGTGGGGGAAGGCCCAGGGGGGCTTCCACTGATCGAGAAAAGGCTCGCGGGGAGCCGAGTTTTGGGGAGTTTGTTTGCTGCTTTTGAAATCGGGGGGATGAAAGGTGGCGGTCGGTATCCAGCGAGGAAAAAGGCCGAGCCACCGGGTGATTGCGGAGGGAGCAATGCGGTGCATCTCAAAAGTCACTCGAATAGACGAGGGCCAGTGGGGATGCGTTGGCAGCGGGCTCCAAAATAAACGTTAAAGTTTTTGGGCAACGCTAAGGTACGAATAAAATGTACTCCTCGGCAATAGCGGCTTTATCGCGCCAGGTGGAATGTGACTACCGCAAACGGCGGAGATTTTTTTGGTGAGAAAGTAGTAATTTGTGCTCCTCAAAAAAATACCATGGCTTATCTAACTGGATTTAACAAATACACGATTGCGGCTTTGCCCAGCAAAATGGCCACCGATGGCCAAGGGGGAATCTACCTTGCCAGCAGCAAAGAACTTGAAACCGTCCTTCACCTGGATAAAACCTACACCGTGGTCAGGAAACTGGTGCTCCAAGGCCTTCTGGACTGCGCAAAATTTCCGGGAAATCCAGTGGATCCGAAATACCAAAGAATCCATTCGATTTCCTACGTCAAGGACCTGCTGCTGGTCAGCTTGACCGACAATACCACCGTAGTCGTAGCCGATGACGGTACCATTTTAAACGTCTTAAAAACCCACCAGTCGTCGGAAGCTAGGGGAGCGGATCTCAACCAAAGTATCCGGTGTAGTTTTAAAACACTACAAAACGGGAAGGTTTTGATCCTGGCCCATTCTAAATTTAGCGGCTCCATTTTGGCCCAGAGTACGGGGACGCCGCCGGACTTTCTCAGCCGTGAAATGATCGATTCCACCTACTGGAACGATACGTATTCCCCTTATCAGACGGAAATAAGCGTCCTCCTAAATATGAAAAGGCGCAAAACCGCCCCATCGATCAGAGCCCTCATCGAAGCCCACGCCGATGATTATCGGAAGAACCGCAAACCCAACGACGAGCACGTACATTACGTGACGGATTGGAGGATTTGGGATGTAGTGGAAATGGCCGATGGTACTTTGCTGCTCTTGGTGTTTACAAATATGGTACACAAGTCCCATCAACCCAACAAGAACATGCCTTATTTTTTGGTAAAATTGACTGCCAACTCCGGCGAAGTACTGGGAATGATTAGCCCATCCGACCGGGCCATTTTTAAATTAAATCTGCTGCCTCGATTTATCATTAATGAAGAAAGGATACTGTTTAAAACCATGGATGCCCTCTACGAAATTTCCACCGATCTTAAAGCAGTAGCGATTTACCACATCCCGGACCGATCCCTATTCAAGAAGCTATTCCCCGTCGCCTACGATGCCGAACAAATTCATTTTATCCATCCCGAGAAAGGCGAACTCTTCAGCTATCCCAATGAGGAAAAGCTAGAGTCGCGGGTCGATGAACTGCTCAAATCCTATCGGAAACAAAAGAAAACTTCCCCAAATCGTACGGACTAGGGTGTGTCTGAAAAATGTTTTTGCTCGTAGCTTCAGCAGATTTTGGTTCTGCTCGACGCTCCTTTTTTCTGG
>CALCCH010000092.1 GCA_937899855.1 uncultured Saprospirales bacterium
CAACGTCGCCGATCGCTGGCTCATGAGCCCCAAAGTTGTGGGGATTCAGTCGGAAAGCTACCTTTTTAGGGATGGCTACACCGATAACCTGGAGGGGCTGGACAACGGAGAAATTTGGGTGACGACCAGTATTGCGGGATCGAGCCCTACCGCGGCGGATTTCCTGACCAGCAATGCCAATCGCGTCCATACTTTTAAGCTCAACCCCGATGATTTTCAGACCTACGCCATCGACCTGGGAGCCTACGCTGGCGAAGACATCTACTTTGCCTTCCGCAATCTATCCTTTATTCCGGCCCGGACCATCCTCGATAATTTTGAAGTCAAGGCGGCTTACAGCGATGATGTTGAGGTGAGTAAATTGACCATGCCCACCTACATCCTCAGCGGTCCCGGACAAATCCGTGCCCAGATAACTAGTCGCAGTCGTGCCCCCATTACCAGCCTCACCCTCAGTTACGAAGTGGATCAATCGGGGACGATCAAAACCGAAACCTTTTCGGTCGGCCTCGACGAATTTGGCGATCAGGTGGAAGTGGTTTTTGGCGAAGTGCTCCAATTTAGCGAAGGGGGCCACGAGGTCCGGGTATGGGTCAATACGGTCAACGGCAATACCGATGTCGCCACCGTCGACAACGAACTACTGGGCTTTGTGAGTGCCATCAACGAGCCCCCCCTCAAGCGCGTCCTCATCCAGGAGTACACCGGTTCCTGGTGCGGCTGGTGCCCAGCGGGGACGGTTATTTTGGAAGAAATTACGGCGGGTGATCCGACTTTCGTACCCGTGGCCCTACACTTTGGCGACGATATGCAAATCGACGAGAGTTTGGAAATCTGTGGCATTGCCGCCTCGGGTTACCCCAGCGCCAGTTTTGATTTTCAACGTTTCCCCGGTGAGGGGAACGTCGGGGTTTCCCGCACCCAGTGGTTTCAGCGGGCCCTCAGTAGCTTGCAAAGCGTGGTCCCCGTCGAGTTGGACGTCCAACACACCTACGATCGCAGTACGCGCGAACTGAGCGTCACGGTCAATACCGAGTTTATCGGTGCCGTCCGCGATGACCTGCGTCTCAACGTTTGGGTCATCGAAGAAGAAGTGACCGGGCCGTTAGACGGTGTTGGCAACAATGGCTGGAACAATGCCAATTACAGCGATGATGATCCCTCTTCGCCCTACTACGGCATGGGCCCCTTCCTAGATCCCAGCCAGTTTAAGCACGAACACGTCTTCAACGCCAGTTTGACCGGTACCTGGGGCGATCCCGATGCCTTCCCCCGCGAAATCCAGGCGGGACAAAACTACAGCGCGGATTATTCCTTTACCCTGCCCACCGCCGCCGGAGCCGAACAGCACTGGAAGGCAGAAGATGTACACGTCGTTGCCTTTGTCTCTCACTTTGACGTCAATCCTCGCAATCGCTACGTATTGAATGCCGCACGGGGGGAGACCTTACTCGTCGGTACCCAGGATTTGTCCATTCCCGAGTTGAATGCCCTGGCGGTACAACCCAATCCCGCCCGGGAGCGGGCCTTCGTCAGCGTGGAACTCAGCGAAGCCAGTCGCCTGGAATTGAGCTTGACCGATGCGCTGGGACGGGTGGTTTACGCCGCCGCTCCGGCTACTTATCCCGCGGGTACCACGACCACCACGCTCGACTTGGCGGGACTGCCGGCCGGACTTTACGTCCTGCGGTTGCAAAAAGAATCGGGTGAGTGGAATACCCAAAAATTACTATTACAGCCCTAAACGGGGCCTAAACCGGAGTCAATTGATCGTCGGATGAAAAACTTACTTTATCTTTTGGTACTCAGCTTTACCCTATCACTGGTGGCCTGTTCGGGGGGGCATTCGCTCTCCAAAACCCAGGACGGCCGGTCGGCTCAGGAGGAACAAATCCAAGAAAAGAAGACCCGTCGTGCGGTGGAAGAGGTCAATAGCTTGGAAGACTACCTGCGGCGGATACCGGGGCTCATCGTCTCCAGCGGGACGGTGAGAATTCGGGGCTACAATTCGAGCTTTTTGAGCAATCAACCCCTCTTTGTGGTGGATGGGGTCCGTATGGGAAATGAGTTGGCGCGCGTCTCGGGATTGGTGGACGTGAAGCAAATCGAGCGGGTGCGCATCCTTAAAGAAGTATCGGAAACCGCGCTGTACGGTTTGGGGGGCTCGCACGGGGTCATTGTGATCGAAATGCGGAAGGGTGGGGCGCACTAGCTCCCCTACAAGCGCCACCGTCGATCGAAGGGCAGGCCGTAGTCATCGCCCAGGCTGATGAGCAAGAGGCTGGCCGCTTCGCGACTGCGGGCCGCTTCGATGGCGGTGTGGGCTTTTTGGATGTTTTCCGCATCCAAGTGGCTAAAGGGCTCGTCGAGCAACAACAGGTCGAAAGGCGGAATTAGGGCGCGTACGAGGGCGCTCCGATGTTGTTGACCAAGAGATAGTTGTTGGACGGGGCGATCGAGAAAGTCCGCCATGCCCAAGTGCTGGACCAAATCCTGGAGCTCGGCCTCCGACCGGGCGCTGGACAGCTCCATTTGCAGTTGAAGGTTTTCCCGGGCGGTCAGCAATGGGAACAGCCGCAGGTCCTGAAAAACGATGGACAGGCGCTGCTGCCGCCAGGTTGACCAGCTCTCCGGATCTTGCTTCCGCAGGTTTTCGCCAGAGAGCTCACTCTCGCCCCGAGAGTCGTGACGTAGGCCGTAAAGGGTATGGAGATAAGTGGATTTGCCGCTCCCCGCCGGCGCAATGGTCAGGTGGCGTTGATCGGCCGCAAACCGACAGTCCGTTCCCCAAATTTCGGAGTCCGACTCGGAGGATGGCCCCTGCTGCGCGAGAAGCGGCAGGGGCCATACTTGGTCGAGGTGAAGAATGGGCGCCATGGGATTTTAGATGGCGTCGCCTTCCTCCGGCGATTTGACGTAAAAATCATTCATCTTCCAGAGCAAGTGCTTGAGGCTGTT
>CALCCH010000093.1 GCA_937899855.1 uncultured Saprospirales bacterium
CCGCCGCCCGCTGGCGAGCGGCCGCCACACTGATGTCGTAGCTTTCGTAACCGATGAGCGAAAAACGCAAGGTATCCCCCTCCGCCATATCGTCCAACTGTAGCTGGAAATACCCTTCCTCATCACTAACCGTCCCCCGGGTATTACTCAACACCCCAATGTTCGCAAAGCGGAGCGCCGTACCCTCCGCCGTCGTAACCCGCCCCTCAATCCGCTGTGCCGAGGCGCAGACGGGTAGGAGCCACAAAACCGAAAATATAAAGTGTCTAATTGTCATCTGCTCCAGGGTCCCGGCGGCATTCAGTCCGCCAGTACCATCTCGATTTGGCGGCGGCCCAAGTCGGTATCGACAATCCGTACCGTCACACTCGCCCCTACCCGAATCAGGCGACCACTCTGTCGTCCGCGAGCCTGTAGCCGTCCGTCTTCCACCTCAAAGGCCTCGTCAAAACTGTCGAAACCCACCATACCCTCGGCCTTGCTCTCCGCCAGCTCCACAAAAAAGCCGCGGTCGATGATGCCCGAAACGTAGCCCGTAAAGGACTGGCCGACAAACTGCTGGATATACTCCACCATTTTGTACTTGACCGATTCGCGTTCCGCATCCATGGCCCGGCGTTCCTGATTGGAAACGTGTTGGCACTGCTCCTCCAAACGCTCCTTATTCGTCCGGTAGGTGGCCCGGAGATTTTTCTCCAGCAGGCGGTGCGTCAGCACGTCCGAATAACGGCGAATGGGCGAGGTAAAATGCGAGTAATTGTCGAAGCCCAGGCCGTAGTGGCCAATATTATCGGTCGTGTAGATGGCCTTGGCCATGGTTCGAATCGCGATGGGTTCGAGCATGCGCAGGGCCTCGTCTTCGCGGGCCGCCGCGGCGAGGCGGTTGTAGGATTCAGCAATTTGCTCGGGCGTATCGGTCCGAATACTAAAGCCCAAATTGCGGGCGAAGTTGACAAAATCGGCCACTTTATCGGGGTTGGGCGTATCGTGGACGCGGTAGACGAAGGGAATCTCCGCCTGGTCGGCTTGTTTTTTATCAATCAAGGTAGCCACTTCCCGGTTGGCCAGCAGCATAAAATCTTCGATCAGCATATGGGCGTCCTGGCGTTCTTTGACGTAGACGCCGATCGGGTTCCCCTCCTCATCGAGCCGGAATTTGACTTCTTCGGATTCAAAGGCGATGGCGCCCTGTTTGAAGCGCTCCTTGCGGAGGACGTGCGCAATTTTGTTGAGCTTGAGCAATTCGCGGGCAAAATCTCCCTTCCCCCCGTCCAGCACCTGCTGGGCTTCGCCGTAGGTAAAGCGGCGATCGGAATGGGTGAGGGTTTTGCCAAACCAGCGGCTCTTGATTTTTCCCGTCCGACCAAAGACGAAGACGGCCGAAAAGGTACATTTGTCCTCGTGGGGCCGCAGCGAACACAGTTCGTTCGACAGGCGCTCGGGCAGCATCGGCGCTACGCGATCCACGAGGTACACCGAGGTGGAACGCTGGTAAGCCTCCTTGTCCAGGATGGTCCCCTCTTTGACGTAGTGGGTGACGTCGGCAATGTGAACGCCTATCTCGCATTCGCCGTTTTTGCGGAATTCGATCGACAGGGCGTCGTCAAAATCTTTGGCGGTATCGGGATCGATGGTGAAGGTCGTAACGCTGCGCATGTCACGACGGCGGCGGGCCTCAGCAGCAGGGATTTCGGCGGGCAGGGCCTCGGCGGCGGCGTTGATCTCGTCGGTAAAGCCCAGGTCAAAGCCGTTGCTTAGTAAGATGGAGTTCATCTCAATGTCGTTGCCACCGGGTTCGCCTAGGACCGAGGTGATGACCCCAATTGGGCTTTCCTTCTGGCGGCCGGGCCATTTGATGACTTTTACCACCACGATGTCGCCATCGGTGGCCTCCTTGGTATCGGCGGGGTCCACAAAAATTTCGAAGGGGATCCGGCGGTCTTCGGGCACCACCACGGCGTACTTGCGCAGGAGGCGGAATTTACCCAGAAAGTGCTCGACGGCTCGACGCAGGACCTTTTTCACCTTTCCGTTCAGTCGGTGACGGCCCCGGCCCGGCAGCAATTCGATCAGGACGCGATCGCCATTCATGGCCAGTTTGAGCTTTTTGGCCGGTACGCGAACATCCTGCTCCAGGTCATCACAGACGATGTAGGCATCCCCGGTTCGGGTCATATCGACGGTCCCTTCGTAGGTCTTGGTGGCCACCTGGGGGGACGAAAAAGCTTTGCTTTTTTCGAAGCGTTTGCGACTGGGCTTGGGGTTGGCTTGGGGCGTGGTACTGAGCTGACCGGCTTCGGCGAGGACTTGTAGGGCGTGGCCGATGGAGTCTCGATTGTTGCTGATTTGAAGTTGGTCCTTGATGTACCGGTGGGTGAGTTTGGCTTTCGGTTTTTCGGCGAGGAGTCTTAGGATTGCTTTTTGTAGCTGTCGGGCGCTAAGCTTGGGCCCCTTTTTGTTTTTTTTCTTCTTTACCATTAATTGGAATACATTAGTCCGTCTCCGCTTCTGGAGTCGGGTTTACATTGATAATTTCTCCGGTGGGTAGCAGTTCCAACTGAAAGGATTGGCTGTTGGATGGGTCATAATTGATTTCGGTTGCCGAAGATACTCCGCCCACAATGTGAATCACCCAATCTTCGTCTATCGTGGCAACTGAGAGGGCTAACGCATCACCGTTCAGTTTTGTTCCCGCGATTCCTCTTTTGTCGATAAATTCGCCCTTATCGGTAAAGGTGACGAGGTGGTAACCATACTGGAGGAGCCCGGCTTTCCAATAGATGAGGGCTTTAAAGCCCGCCGTCCCCGGAATTTGCAGACAGGGCAGGTATTCGGTGACCTGATCGTCGAATTCTTCGCCGTCGTAGGGGAGGATAAACTGGTGGATCATGGGGCCGGGGAAGGGGTCGTTTTGCTGGCTAAAGTGTCGGGAAGACTCGTTGGTCAGCGTCAGCGGCAGGTCGATGAGGGGAAATTTAGCCACGAAGAGATTGAACGGAATACTTTTGGTAATGCTCATACCCTGATGATTTTGTCGGGCAAAGATACGAAATCCTGCGTATACCGCCCTCACATTCGTTCCAGTTGGCGCAGGAGCCATTCGCGTTCGGTGAGGGGATTGGCCGCTTCGATTTCGCCACCGAGCCGCTGGAGGGCGGTCTTGTTGTAGGGATTGACCTTGAGGAGCTTGCGGGTGTAACGGATGATGTTTTTGTAATTCGACTTGTGGTAGCCGATCACCTTTTTCCGCTGCATAAAGGAGCGCACGCTTTCCAAGAGGGATTCGAGGGCATCGAATTCCTCCCGTTCGTAAAACATTTTGAGGAGCATGGTTTTGGCACTCAGGTTAACCAAAATATCATCGTACTCCACCTGACGAAGGAGGATCATGGCCCGATCGTAATCCCCCTTTTCAAAGTGTAGCTTGGCCATGCTGTAATGAACCATACTCTCCCGATAGCGCTCCTCAAGATAGGGGGCGTATTGACCGATAAAATTTTCCACCCAATCGTATTCTCGGAGAATGGTGCCAGTCGTTACTACATTACTAAAGGTGTAGCGGGAAAAGATCCCATTGTCGATCAGCGTTCCGAATTCCAGCCCTTGTTGGTACAGCTCAAAAAGCTCGCGAAAATAATTCCGAAAGCCCAGGTTCGTACCCCGAATACAATAGTTGATGGCAACCCGTTGAATGTCGCTGATCTCCGGTTTTGGGAACAAGCGGCCGTGTTCAAAAAGTAGCTGCTTGAGGTTTTTGAAGTGACTTTCCACTTCCTCCTCCGTGATGGTTTTGTAGCCGTAGTAGTAGATGCCAATGGCGGGGATGGCGAGTAAATCCGATCGTTTTTCTAAGTGTTGTAAGACCTCGTCAATCAGGCCAATCTCGTAGTCGGTTTTGTAGACCTTCTGGTGGGAGAGCATGTGGCAGGTCTGTCTGAGTTTGTCGGCGATAAAGGAGATGTCCATGGTATCGGACAGTTGTTGGAGGTTCATCGGGATGGCCCGGCTGCGTCCGACGGTATAGTTGTACTGTTCCTGTTGGAGGAGGTATTCGTTGCGGTAAAAAAATCCGTTGCGGTGGACCTCCTGTTGTTGGTAGCCGTGGGCGCCCTTCATGCTTTTTTGGTAGGCCTTGTCCAATTTGCGGTGGCGGTATTCCCGGGCCAGGGTAATTTTGCGCTGCATCCCATCCGCCTGGAGGGATTGGTACACCAGAAACTCCTCGACACAACGCATCAAAAAGAAGATGCACTGCCGCATTTTGGCATCGTTGTACGTTTCTTTGGGGTAAATCCAGGGGAAAACGACTTGTTTTTCCAGCAAATCCTCCTTATTCAAGCGACTGCCCTCCACCAAATAATCCAGCAATTGGACCACATCCTCCCGCTGGTTGTGAATCGGAGACTGTAGCCATTTGCGCAAATCCCGGATTTCTTTTTTGGAAAAAGTCCGTAAAACGGAAATTAAGTTGCTTTTTTCCATCCACTTTTTACTAATGTGTTCAACAAAATTAAAACACCATCCTAAATACAAAGTATTCAAAATGAACTACTTAAGTATTTTAAAGCCTTACAAAGCTAGCCAAAAAGCACCAAACTCGCTCAACAAATCGCTTTTTTTGTCTTTGTTTTCCACTTTATTCAGAGTCATTTTTGTAACGTACTTATTCATGAAGCAGACGCACAGCAAAAGCACGATGAACAAATTGCCATACATATCAATCTTCCGCCGCCTCGCGCTCCAGGCCCTCCTCCTGTTGGGCTTAGTCGGTGCGGCCTCGGCACAAGGCTGGGAGCGGTTTATTGATAGCGGTGGCTTTGACGAACTGCTGGACGTCGTACAGACCCGTGATTTTGGCTACGCCGCCACGGGCTACGTCGACGCGAGCGACCTGGTGGTTTACCGCTTCGACCCCGAAGGCCGGGTCATTTGGTCCCGGGATGATTTGAATACCAACGCCGGCCTGCACCAGGGCCAGGCCATCATCGAAACCCAGGACGGCAGCATCGTGATCGCGGGTTCGTGTAATGCCTGCGCCGGAGGCGGCACCGATATTTACGTCATCAAACTCGATCCCCACGGCGAACTGCTCTGGGACCAACGCCTGGGCAGCGCCACCAACGACGAGGCCTGGGACCTGATCGAAGACAGCAGCGGGCGCATCGTAGTGACGGGTGCCCTCGACAATGGCGCTACCGACGACGTTTTTCTGCTCCAATTGGACAGTACCGACGGGTCCGTGCTCCTCAACCGCACCTACCAGAGCAGTGGCGACCGCGACGAACGCGGTTTTGCCCTGATCCAATCCAGTATCGACAACGACTATTTGGTAGTAGGATCGACGGCGTTTAATCCCGACCTCATTTTTGTCTACCTCCTTAAGATTTCCGCCACCACCGGAGATACGATCTGGACCCGCGAATTGGGCAGTGGCCTAAAGAGTGAGGGGCTGGACATCATCGAATCGATCAATCCCGGCTCGGGTACGGTGGAGGGTTACGCCATCGCGGGCTACACGGGTAGCAACAGCAACCAAGACGATATTTTACTCCTCAAAACCGACCTCAATGGCGATCAAAGCACGGCAGTCAGCTACGGCGGTCCCAGTGTAGATCGGGGGAGGGCCATCCTACAAACCGACGACGGAGGCTACCTCATCGCTGGCTCCGATGCCAATGCCAGCGGTCTGGTAGAACTTCCCAACCTCATCAAAACCGACAACTCCGGCGCGGAGCAGTGGAACCGCGTTTACGGCAACGTTTCCTCTACCCTCATCGCGGCCAAGGCCGAAGCCTTGGCCCCCAGTCAGGACGGTGGTTACATCCTCGTCGGCTCCCGGGCCGAGGGGAACATCATCCCCGATCCGGCCAATGGTTTTATCATCAAGGTAGACGCAGCTTTTGATTACTACACCAATCAAGTACAAGGCCGAGTCTTTTTTGACTTCAACGGCAATTGTCAGATGGATCCCAGTGAAGGCGGACTGTCCGACTGGGTCATCGCCACCGAGGGCGACCTGGCCCTCTACCAAAGTACCGATCTCGACGGCAATTTTAGTTTTCCCCTCGACTCGGGCGAATACACCGTTCGCCTCGTGGCTCCCAGTCCGTACTGGAGCATCTGTACGCCTTTTTTCTCCATCAACCTCAACGATTACGACTCCACCACCCTCAATTTTCCCGTACAGGTAGAGACGCAGTGCGCCTTTCTCGAAGTCGATGCCGGCGTAGCTTCCCTCTCCCCCTGCACCAACAGCGACTACTACGTCAGCTACTGCAACAACGGCACCGTAGCCGCTCCCGACGCCCACGTCGAAGTGGCCCTCGACGCCAGCCTCATCTTGCTGGATGCCAGCACGGGCTTTACCTTTTTGGGCGACAATACCTACCGCTTTGACGTAGGGCCGATCGGGGTAACCGAATGCGACAGTTTCCGCGTTCGGGTCCGCGTCGACTGCAATGCGGTGGACGAGCAAGTCCATTGCTTTGAAGCCCACATCTTTCCCGATACGCTGTGTATCCCCACCGGCAATTGGGACGGATCGAGCGTAGCCGTGGAGGCGGATTGCGAGGGCGACGAAGTGGCCTTTATCATCTCGAACGTGGGGGACTCGGACATGACGGGCTCGGTGAGCTACGTGATCGTCGAGGATCACTTGATGTTTCGCCCCACGGGCAACGACAGTGGTCCCTTCCAGTTGGAAAAGGGCAAGGATACCATCGTCCGGCGTCCGGCCAACGGGGCCACCCTTCGGATGGTGATCGACCAGAGCGAGGACCACCCCGGTCGCAGCCGGCCGACGGCGGCGATTGAAGGTTGTGTAGCGGGAGGGGGCACCAACTTTAGCACTGGATTTTATACCGAACTCCCGGAAGACGATGCCGATAACTTCATCGTCCGCGATTGCCGCGAAAACATCCCAAGTAATTCCGTTCCTAGTAACGCGAAAAGAGGCTATCCCAAAGGCTTTAGCGACGATCGCTTAATCACGCCAGAAACCGACCTTAAGTACGTTCTCAATTTTGAGAACAACGGACCCGATACGGCAATCAGGATGGTGATTCGGGATACCTTATCGCCCTTTTTGGACCCCACAACGGTGCGGCCCGGGGCGAGTAGCCACGACTACCAATTGGAAATCGTTGGCGAAGGTATCCTGAAATTCACCTTTGAAGATATTGGTTTACTCCCCAACGGCAGCGCTGGCTCCCGCGGTTTTGTCAAGTATACCGTTTCCCAAAAACCCGACAATCCCGGAGGAGCACTCATCAAAAACGGCGCTGCCATTTTTTTCAACTTTGGCGCCCCCAGCTTTACCGACAGCACCTGTCACCGCATCGAGGATTTTGTCCGGGTATCCATTCCCGAGGTGCTGCATCCGCAGGTCGAGCGGGTAAAGGTATTTCCCAATCCCTTTTACGAATCCGCTACGGTGGAGGTCATCGGGGAGCGGCAGTTTAGCACGATTGATTTTGTGCTGTACGATACGCGGGGCCAGAGGGTCTACGGCCAGTCGGCCACGGGCAACACCTTCTCGATTCGTCGGGAGCATTTGCCCGCCGGATTCTACTTTTACCACTTGGAGTCCGAAGGTCAGTTGATCAGCAGCGGCAAGCTGATGATTCACTAGGCCGCTTTAAAATGATTATGTTCACTTTTTTCAATATTAAAATATAAAGCTTCTGCATCCTAGAACCCGTTTTAATAATTCATGAGATTTTAATTTGACGGATCACTGTACATGAGAGCAGTGATCCGGTTTTTTTTGAAGCCCCCCCTCGTTCCTCTAAGCCACCTCGCACCACCCGTCTTTCGATTAGTCCTCCCGCCTTGGTCACACTTCCCTCCTCAGTTTCCATTATACCTTTGGGGCATCCTCCCCATTTCATCACCATTCACACAAAAAGTATGACCATGAAATTTACCACCGCCAAGTATTTACTCCTGCTGGGCCTATGGACTACCGCATTCGGCGTCCGGGGACAAGCCCCCTGCATCGACATCATCACCGGTAGCGATTGGATATTTGTCGACAATGACTGGAAAGATAACTACACCCCACAAGAATTGGCCGGCCCCTTTTGTATTCCCATCCAGTTTCACAACGTCCGTGACGACAACGGCAACGGGGGCCAAAGCCTGACCATGGCCGATCAGATGACCGTGGCCCTGATCAATTACTTTGCCGGCGCCAATTTTGAGTTTCGTCAGGTGGCCAGCGTTAACTACATCGACGATGGCGCTTTACTCGCTGATGCAACCCTAGCGGACTTTGCCATTTATGAAGTCCCCGGGGCACTCAACGTCTACTTCGTCAACAGCCTGCCCAACTTGTGCGGAACGGCGGGAGCCCCCATGGGGAATGGCGACAGTGGCGTGCTGATGACCTACAAGAGCTCCGATTTTTTGTTCCAACTCACCACCCTGGCCCACGAGGGTGGCCATTATTTTGGCTTGCGTCATACTTTTGAGGGAAGCAACGTCGTGTACGATCCCGCATCGCCTTACCAGTACTACCGCACCGCGGAATTGGTGGACCCCAACCCACCCAACGGTATCGATGACGATGACCTCATGATCTACCCCAATAACCGCTACTTTTCTTGTGAGGATTCGCCCTACTCCTGGACGAGCCCCGCTAGTGGTACGACCTTCAAAGTAGAGATCGCGGCGGGGGATATGGTGGCCGATACGCCCGCGGATCCGCGGCTGTCCTACCGGAGCCGGACCTGCACCTTTACCTCCGATGAATTTGACGCCAATAACGACCGCTACGAACCCGAGATCAACAACCTCATGTCCTACTACTTTGGCTGTCGCAACCGCTTTACCCCCGGCCAGATGGATCGAACCCTCTTTTACTACCTCGACTTTATCCAGTACGAATTGGGGAGTTGCCCTCCGGTCAACAACGACGGATCGCTGAGTGAGACGGTACTGCGGATGCCCGGTGGCGATGGTGTACGCAAGGTATCCGTCAGCATCGATCACTTTGACAGTGGCAATTGCAACATCCCGACGGGGATTGCTTGTACCCCCACCGCCCTCACCGATGCCCAGGGACAATTTTTCTGTAGCCTGCCCGTGGGTGGGGCCGCCACCGCCGATGTGGATAAAGAAGAGGACGATTGGCACAGCGGGGTGACGACCTTCGACATCTTGCAGATCAACCTCCACCGCTTGGGCATCCAAGTGCTCGACGGTTGGAATCAGATTGCGGCGGATGCCAACAATGATGGGATCATCAATCTGGGGGATATGGGCTTGCTCAATGATTTGATCCTGTACAAAATTACGGAGCTCCCCGTGGATGGCAATCTGGATAGCCCCTGGCGCTTTTTTCCCGAATTGATTCCCTTCCTCCATCCCAACCACTTTAGCCCTCCTTCACTCAGCAATACGCCCTTCAACATCTCCACCACTTTCCCCTACCCCAATTACTTGGGCAACAACTTTTGCTACGCCACCCCCAGTTACCTCCGCAATGAGATGGGCTTCCACGCCGTCAAGGTCGGCGACGTCAACCAGAGTGCCAGTACGCAGAACCTCGTCGGTGGCAACGGCCCCGATCGGCTAGTGGCCCTACCGGAACTGGCTCATTCCGGGTCGATTCAGCGTGGGGAAAGTTTTACCTTACGACTGAGTGCGGAGCGCTTTGTGGACATTGCCGCCTTTGGGATAGGCTTTTACCTGGATACCGACCGGGTAAGCCTCGAAGGGATCGAGACGGGGGACTTGCCACAGTTTCAGGTCGATCGCTTTGGCACCCAACGACTGGCGCAAAAGGAGCTGCGCGTCCTCTGGTTGGATGAGGGGATGGAGGGGCACCGCCTGGCTGCGGACCAGGCCTTCTTCCAATTGCAGCTACGCGCCCGACGGGACATCGACCGGGTCCAGGACCTCTTCCAGATCAACCAAAAGATACTCCTCCCCGAATTTTTTAATACTCGGGGAGAACGGGTAGATCCTAAACTGCAACTGGAGCTTATCAGAACGGCAACCGCCCCAGCCGTGAGCTCTAGCCCGGCGGAAGTGGCAGTGACCGTCTTTCCCAATCCCAGTCGTGAAACGATTCATTTTCAGTTCCAATCCCCACAAAGCGGCTTGGCCCAAATCCGCATTTACAATGCCCTGGGTCAATCGGTATACACCACGCAAAGGGCCTACACCGTGGGGGACAATGTCCTCGGCATCACTACCCTTTCTCCAAGCCACGGCGGAACGTTTTTTTACACCATCGAAGGGCCCCATTTCCAGCAACGGGGACGATTCACTAGGATGCCTACGGATTAGGAAAGGACAACCGTACTCCGCTGCCACTGTACCGTCGCCCATCAGCCCCCCCGCTGATGGGCGACTGCTTTTCAAGGGGGTTCTCATCCGTCCGTCACCACCCACATTTTTGTACTTCCTGGTGAGGGGCTTAAGAAAGTAACGTGCCTCCGGTTACCAAAAGAAGACTTCCCGCAATGAGGAGTAAATTCATTCACCAAAATGTAGAACTATGAAAATGATAAAGCAATTACTATTACTCGGTCTGGTGGCCGGTGCATTCCAAGCTACGGGGCAGAGTTCTTGTCTTGAACTCCCCGGTAGTACCCCGTGGATTTACGTTCCCAAAGATTGGAAGGACAATTATACCTCCCAGGAGCTGGCGGGGCCTTTCTGTATCCCCATTCAGTTTCACAACGTCCGGGACGACAACGGCAACGGGGGGCAAACCCAGGCCATTGCCGATCAAATGACCATTGCCATGAATGCTTACTTTGGGGGAGGAAATTTTGATTTTCAGCAAGTGGCTCCGGTGAACTACATCGACGATAGTGACCTACAGAGTGTGCCTAGCATTGTACCTTTTGCCCCACATTGGGTGCCGGGAGTCCTCAATGTCTTTTTCGTCGATGACATTGACGGGGCTGGTGGGGGAGAAGGATCGTCTCCCATGTCAAATGGCTTATGTGGTGTGATCATTACCTACAACGACGGTAACCTCAATTTCCAAGCTACGACGCTAGCCCACGAGATCGGACACTACTTCGGCCTCTTCCATACCTTTCAAAACCATGAACAAATTTATGACCCCAATAGCCCTTTTCAGTACTACCGAAGTGCAGAATTGGTAGACCCTAATCCGCCCAACGGAATCGATG
>CALCCH010000094.1 GCA_937899855.1 uncultured Saprospirales bacterium
TTTTCCACTACCGGTGCCTGCTCGGTAAGCTTGAGGGGAGGGGCCGTTTCCTTGACCTCCTCGGTAGCCACCGGACGGCGGCGGCGGGAATTCTCCTTGCCACTGCTGTTATCACTGTTGCCGCTGTTGCGACGCGAATTATTACCACGACGGTTGTTGCTGCGGCGGGGAGGATTGGCGGACTTACTGTCGGCCGTCTCCGGGCTTTTGCTGGTCGGAGCTTCCGACTTTTCCTCCTGCTTCGCCACGCGTTCGGGGGCGTTTTGAGGGGGCGGAGGCGTCTCTTTCTTGGGCGTGCGCGTAGTATCCGAGGGGGTGACGCTGGCTACTTCGGCTGGCTTAGCGGGGCTTTTTTCTGCGGTGGCCGGTGGGGGGTCCTTCCGGGCAAATCGGGAAGTTTTGGCCGTTGCGTTGGCATTTTCTTCCGCCGTGGGTTTGGTGGAGGCGGGCGGTTTGGCATCCGACTCTTCCCCGGGCTTGCGCGACTTGTTGTCGTTGGTAGAACGGCGGGTCGAGCCAGCCGTCTTCTCCGCGGGGTCTACCGTTTGCTGATTGGCCTTGTTGTCGTTGGTGGGAGGCGTTTTGCGCTCGTTCCGACGTTCCGATCTACGGGTATTGTCCGCCGTGGATTTGGAAGAATCGTTGTTTCGTCCCCGACCCCGCGAGGAGTTGGTCGACTTCGTTTTTTCTTCACCGACGGCCTCCTGTACTGGCTGTTTTTTGGGATCAGCCGACGTGTTGTTCTTATTGGAGCGATTGGAACGACCGCGGCCCCGCGAGGAGCGCCCCCGGGATTTTTCATTCTTATTTTCTTTGCCCAGCGCCTCGTCGACATTCAAATCTTCCCAGTCGCTGGTCCCATCGTTAGCCTTGGCGCGCTCCCGATTTTTACCGGTATCGCTTTTGGCACGTGCCGACCGACCGGAATCTTTGGCACTCCGTTTCTTATTGTCGCGGCCTCCTCCCCGACGTTCGCGTTCGTTGGTCGACTTGGCGTCCCGGCCCTTGGCGGTGCGGCGAGAACCACGGCCCCGGCGATCGGAGCGCTCTTCGTTGTCTTCCTCCTTGGCTTCATTGAGCAAACCGAGGATTTGCATGGCCTTTTCGGAGGCCGTTTGCTCCGCACTTTTCTTATTGAAATCGTCCGCCGAGGCCAGTTTCTTGCCGTTGATCAGCACGGCCACCTTAAAGCGGTCGCGCTTTTCGAACTTGTACTTCGCCAGCATTTTGTAGGAAACGGTTTGCCCATTTTTCTGGCACCACTCCAACAATTGGCTCTTGTAGTTGTCGTCGAAGGATTCCAGTTCGTGGATATCGAGGTAACCGCGGAGGATTTTTTGAATGACGTAGCGGCGGGTACGGGGGTAGCCGCACTCGATGTATACCGCTCCGACCAGTGCTTCGAGGGCGTTGCCCAGCATGGAGCGACTGAGACGGGTATTATTGTACTGGTTGAGAAAAACGTCGAGCCCCATCTTATCGGCGATTTTATTGAGCGACTGTCGCTTGACGATTTTGGAACGCATCTTGGTCAAAAACCCTTCGTCTTTGTTGGGGTATTTTTTGAACAGGTACTCCGCTACGATGGTGCCCAGTACGGCGTCGCCGAGGTATTCGAGACGTTCGTTGCTTTGGATGGCGTAGAGTTTTTCGGAGGAGGCGGATTTGTGATAGAAGGCGAGCTTAAAGATTCCGATGTTGGAGGGGGTAAACCCGATGAGGGACCGCAATCGTTTGGCAAACACCTTATCCGGGGAAAAAAACCGATTATAGATTCTAAATAGAATCTTGATAAAGTTAAACATAGGCTGATTTTGTGGTGCTTTTGCCACCGCTGTAGGCGGCACGCACCGGGTAGAGCCATTGAATACCAATGACTAGAAAGCCAACTTGTTCAAAAGTGGTAGGTACATTAGAAAATATCGAATCGGTAAATCGCTTAGCCACAGGGGACGGAAAAGGCTAGACGAACTACCCCGGACGAGCCACCGTCCTTAGGATTCAAATTTTCTAAAAACGACTGAAGAGTTGTGACCACCAAAGCCAAAAGTGTTGCTCAGTACCGACCGGACGGGTCTTTGTTGGGCCTCGTTGAAGGTCAGGTTGAGCTTGGGATCGATTCCGGGATCGTCCGTAAAGTGGTTAATGGTGGGCGGTACAAAACCGTATTTTACCGCCAGGATACCGGCGATGGCCTCGATGGCACCGGCCGCTCCGAGGAGGTGGCCCGTCATCGATTTGGTCGAACTGATGTTCAGTCGATACGCAGCATCTCCAAACACGCTGAGGATGGCCTTTACTTCGGCAATATCCCCCAGCGGCGTAGATGTTCCGTGTACGTTTACGTAATCCAGGTCTTCAGGATTCATTTTGGCATCATTTAATGCCAGTTTCATTACGTTCTTGGCTCCCAGTCCTTCGGGATGGGGAGCCGTCATGTGGTAGGCGTCGGCCGTCATGCCGCAGCCTACTACTTCGGCGTAGATTTGGGCACCCCGGGCTTGGGCGTGCTCCAGCTCTTCGAGGATGAGGGCGCCGGCCCCCTCCCCCAGTACGAAACCATCGCGGTCGGCATCGAAGGGTCGCGAGGCGGTTTGGGGGTCATTGTTGCGGGTGGACAGGGCTTTCATGGCGTTAAAGCCGCCGATTCCCGCTTTGGTAATGGCCGCTTCGGCTCCGCCCGCGATCATGACGTCGGCTCGACCCCAGCGGATGTAGTCGAAGCAGTTGCAGAGCGAGTGGGTGGAGGAAGCACAGGCCGAAACCGTGGCGTAGTTGATCCCGCGGAAGCCGTATTCGATCGAAATTTGCCCGGCGGCAATGTCCGCGATCAATTTGGGGATCATAAAGGGGTTGAAACGCGGTGTACCATCACCGTTGGCGAAGTTTTCGATTTCGGATTCGAGGGTTTCGAAACCACCGATACCGGAAGCCCAGATGACTCCGGCCCGGTCCAGGTCGATCTTTTCGGGATCGATGCCCGCATCCTGCATCGCTTCGCGGGTCACGATCATGGCGTATTGGGTGAAGGGATCCTGACGGCGGGCCGCTTTGACGCCCAGTTCGGCTTTGACGTCAAAGTCCTTTACTTCGCAGGCAAATTGGGTTTTGAACCGCGCCGCGTCAAAGTGCGTAATGGCCGCTGCACCGCTGCGACCGGCTTGCAAACCGGCCAGGTACGCCGAGATGCTGTTTCCAATTGGTGTAAGCGCTCCGAGACCGGTAACGACAACCCTTCTCATAGAAATCTGGTAATTTGGTAAAAAGAAAACCACAAATTAGAGGCATCACGAGCCCTCTAATTTGTGGAATAAAGGTTGACCTCAGGGGCGGGCTTGCCCGATCGGGTCGTTAAGCCTCCACTTGAGAAGTGAGGTACTCGATGGCATGGCCTACCGTTTGAATGTTCTCAGCTTGCTCGTCGGGGATGGAAATGTCGAATTCCTTTTCAAATTCCATAATCAGCTCCACCGTATCCAGGGAATCCGCTCCCAAATCATTGGTAAAGCTTGCCTCGGGAGTAACTTCGCTTTCATCAACACCAAGCTTTTCTACAATGATGCCAGTAACCTTTTCTGCAATGTTTGACATAATTCTTACTCTTTAATCGTCGGCCAAAAGCCCTCCAGTTTTCTCGGGAAAACGGCCAACGGGATTAAAAAAATTTCTTGCAAAATAAGCCATTAGTAATTTGATAACCAAAGTTTTTGAACAGTTTTTGCCCTTTGGCGTTCCAAATGGCTCACATCTGACCACCAAAAGCTTTTCTCCCCCTCCCATTCCCAGCGGCCAAGGCCCGAAAAAAAGGGGGAATCTTTGGATTTATCCCCCCTTTTGGCGTACTTTGACCTAATAATTGTACTTTTTACACTAATCATGGATTCCACTACCCCCACTAGCGTTCCCGCAAGCTCCACCAGTATGAAAATCGTCGACCACCAGAATACCAAAATCGTCGCCACCATCGGCCCCGCCTCCTCCTCCTACCCCAAGTTGCTGGAGCTGGTCCAGGCCGGAGTCGATATCTTTCGGCTCAACTTCTCGCACGGTTCGCACAGCGATCACCAACAAGTGATCAGTCACATCAGCTACATCAACGAAAAGTACAATCTCCACATCGGTATTCTGTGTGACCTGCAGGGCCCCAAGCTCCGCGTGGGCAAGATCAAGGACAACGCCCTGCCCCTGGAACCCGACGATATCGTCACCTTCGTCAACGAGGAATGCCTCGGTACCAAAGAACAAATCTACATGAGCTACCCCCAGTTCGCCAGCGACGTCAAGGTAGGCGAACGGGTCATGGTAGACGATGGCAAGCTGGTGTTCGAGGTGGTATCGACCAACGGTGTGGACCGCGTAGAGCTCAAGGTCCTGTTCGGGGGGGTACTGTCTTCCAATAAGGGGGTCAATCTGCCCCAAACCACTATCAGCCTTCCTTCGCTGACCGAAAAGGACCTGCGCGACCTGGCCTTCATCCTCACCCAGCCCATCCACTGGATCGCCCTTTCCTTCGTCCGCTCGTCCAAAGACGTCAAGGACCTCCGCAAACGCATCGAAGCGGCCAAGCACCCCGCCAAAATCATCTCCAAGATCGAAAAGCCAGAAGCCCTCGACAATATCGACAAGATCATCAAGGCCTCCAATGCCGTGATGGTGGCCCGCGGCGACTTGGGCGTCGAAGTACCGATGGAGCGCCTGCCCTTACTGCAAAAGGAAATCATCCAACGCTGTATCCAACGGGCCCGCCCCGTCATCGTCGCCACCCAAATGATGGACAGCATGATCACCAACCCCAGCCCCACCCGGGCCGAAATCACCGACGTAGCCAATGCCGTACTCGACGGTACCGATGCCGTGATGCTCAGTGGGGAGACCTCCGTGGGTGCCCACCCGGTCAAGGTGGTCGAGGCCATGAATAAAATCATCGAAGAGGCGGAAAAACAAAAACACCTCAAGCGTTGGACGCGGCCCGTTCCACCAAAAAAATCGCGGACCTTCCTCTCCGACGTCGTCTGCTTCAATGCCGCCCGTACCGCCGAGGAGGTATCCGCCAAGGCCATCATCGGCATGACCAGCTCGGGCTACACCGCCTTTAAGGTGTCCAGCTTCCGACCCGCAGCAGCCATTTACATCTTTTCCGACCAAGTCCACATGCTCGCCACGCTCAACCTGCTGTGGGGCGTGCGCTGCTTTTACTATGACAAGTTTACCACCACCGACGAGACCATCAACGACGTCATCGAAATTCTCCGCCAAAACGGCGAAATCAAACCCGGCGAAATCATCGTCAACACCGGTAGCATGCCGCTCCACCGCCGGCACCGGACCAATATGCTCAAAGTGACGGTAGTGGAATGAAAATTGATCTTCGGGGGATGAGGAGCATCTGACGAAAAAACAATATTTTCGGCCACAAAACCGAAAGTGTTCCTAATCGTGCCAGGCTTCAATTCATCCATCGCACTCAAACCGTAAAACATGAAGATCATCATCCCCATGGCTGGTCGGGGCTCCCGACTGCGGCCACACACTCTCACCGTTCCCAAGCCCTTGGTTCCCGTGGCGGGCAAACCCATGGTCCAACGCATCGTTGAGGACCTGGCCACCGGGCATTCGGGCAAGATCGAAGAGGTCGCCTTTATCATCGGTGATTTTGGGGAAGCCGCTGAGGCCCAACTCCGGAGCATCGCCGAAAACCTGGGCGCCAAAGCCTCCATCTATCACCAGGACCAACCCCTCGGCCCCGCCCACGCCATCTCCTGCGCCAGCGCCAGCCTGAGCGGCCCCTGTATGGTGGCCTTCGCCGCTACCCTCTTCCGCGCCAATTTCAACTACGACACCGACGCCGACGGCCTGATCTGGGCCAAACGTGTGGACGACCCCTCCAGCTTCGGCGTAATCAAGACCGACGACCAACAAATCATCACCGAATTTGTTGAGAAATCACCGACCTTCGTCTCGGACCTGGCCATCGTGGGCCTGTACTATTTCAAACGGGGGGAAGACCTGCGCGACGAAATTCAACACATGCTGGACAATAATATTACCGACAAGGGGGAATTCCAGATTACGACGGCCCTAGAATTGCTCAAAGACAAAGGGACCCGTTTTAAGGCCGCCCAGATCGACGAGTGGCTGGACTGTGGCAACAAGGCCAATATTCTCCATACCAACCAACGGATGCTGGCCATCGGAGGCGATTCGGTGGTCGCCGAATCGGTCGAATTGGACAACAGCATCTTGCTGCCGCCCTGCTACGTGGGGGCGGGGGTGCGGATCAAAAATTCGGTGGTCGGACCCTTCGTATCCATCGGAGACAATTCGAGCGTCGAGAATTCCGTTATCCAGAATAGTATGATCCAGCGCAACACCCAGGTCCAACGAGCCGTCCTCGACGAGGCCATGTTGGGCAACCAAGTTGAATATTCGGGTAAAAAATCGGAAATTAGTTTGGGTGATTATTCGGTCCACACCTAAAAAAGGACGACCAAGAGACGATTACAAATACGGCAATTAATGATACTTTCTTCCACACGCACCTTGCTCACCACTTTGATTTTGGGATGTACCTACTGGGGCCACTTGTGGGCACAGGCTCCGCGGGTTTCGGAAGCCGAGGTCAATACCCAAAAGGTGTTTATCGAGGCCAACCGGGAAAAGATTCTGGGCAATTACGAAAATGCGGCTTACCTGTATAAGGAGGTGTTGAAGAAGGATGGAAAAACCCACGCCGCGTATTACGAACTGGCCGGTATCCACGATGTCCTCGACCAGGACAGCGAGGCCCTCAAAGCCATCCAGCAAGCCATCAAGAATGACGGTAGCAACGCCTGGTACCGCATGTTTCTGGGAGACGTGTACGATAAAAAGAGAGATTACAAGGGGGCGGCACGCGTGTACGAGGACCTCATTAAGGACGCGCCCAACCAAGACTATTACTACTACAAAATGGCCTACTACCTGGTCAAGGCTCGGGAAGCCAACAAGGCGATCAAGGTCTACGATCAATTGGAGGATATCATCGGCATCACCGCGGAGGTCTGCCAAAAGAAGCACCGGCTTTACCTGGGAATGGGCAACAGCAAAAAAGCGGCGCTGGAATTGCAAAAACTGATCGATGCCTACCCCTCCGCCATCGAGCACCGCCACGCCCTGGCTTCTTTTTACCAACAAACCACCCAAACCGAAAAGGCCCAGGCCGAGTACCGCCGCATCCTCGAAGTGGACCCGCTGGACGCCCCGGCGCAAATTGCCCTGGCCAACTTCTCCAAAAAATCGGGCAAAGAGGTGAGCTACCTACAATCGCTCCACCCCATTTTTCAACAAGCTGAGCTCGACATCGACTCCAAAATCCGGGAGCTGATCCCCTATATCCAGAAGGTCGCCCAAACCGGCGATACGGAGCTCGCCGCCGCCGGTATCCAACTGGCCGAAATCCTCGTCGAAGTCCACCCCCAACAGGCAAAAAGCTACTCGGCCTACGGCGACTTGCTCTACTATTCCAACCAAAAGGAAAAAGCACTCGCCCAGTACCGCCAAGCCATCAAACTGGACGATTCGGTATTTCCCATTTGGGAGCAGGTGATGTACATCGCCCTCGAAACCGAACGGCCCGCCCTGCTGGAGGAATACGCCGCGGAGGCCATCGACCTTTTCCCCAACCAAGCCAAAGCCTACTACTTTAGTGGCATCGCCAAGGAAGCCCAAGCCCAGTACCGGCAGGCCATCAGCGAGTTCCAGCAGGCCCTCCTGATGTCGCGAAAAAAGCCCCAATTGCAAGTGGACCTCTACCAGCGGCTGGGCCTGGCCTACCACCGGACCCAGAACTACGAAAAAGCGGACCGGGCCTTCGAAGACGCCCTGGCCCTCAATCCCAAGCAGCCCGATGTTCTTTACCACTACAGCAGCACCCTAGCCGACCGGGGCGTCCAACTGGAACGCGCCAAACAAATGGCGGCCCGCTGCAACGAATTGGCTCCCAACCGCGCCCCCTACCAGGATGCTTACGGCTGGGTCCTCTACCGCTTAAAGGACTTTGAGGGGGCCAAGGAGTGGATCGGTAAAGCGCTGAAGAATGGAGGGCAAAACGATGCCGGTACCCTCGAACACTACGGCGATGTCCTCGCCCAGCTCAAGGACGAAGCGGATGCCCTGCGCTACTGGCAGAAAGCAGCCAGCCTGGGCAACCCCTCGGAAGGCCTTCAGAAAAAGATCAGCGAAGCCGGCGGCGGTACGGCGCAATAGTTTTTTCACCAATTTTTCTTATCCATCCCACCAATCCCTCGTAATTGATGCAGTTGATGCAGTTCCGTACATACGTACGAATTGCCTTTTGGGGCAGTTTCATATTGCTCCCGCCTTGTAAACCAGCCCGGCGGCTGGAAAAGGGCAGGTTGCGCGGCCGCTCCGCCAACTATCTGCTCAAAAAGCTGGACCAGAACCGCATCGAGGCGGACTGGTTTGAGGGACGGGCTCGGGTGGGCTTCCGGGGGGATGGCCAAAGTCTCAAGGTGAGCGCCAACATTCGGATGCGCCGCGATAGCGTGGTGTGGATGACGGTCAAAAAACTGGGGCTGGAGGCGGCGCGGGTTCAGATCACCCCCGATTCGGTGTTTGTCCTCAACCGCTTGAGCCGGGAATACGGCGCCTGGGACCTGTCCTATCTCGAACGCGAATTTAACCTCCCCCTCGGGTTTCGCGACCTACAGGAGCTGATCCTCGGCAATGCAGTGATGGTGAGCGGTGAGGCCCTGGAGGCCGACGTCAAGGGTACCCAACACCAACTCCGTGGCCAGCAAGCGGGAGTAGCGACCGAGTACTACCTCAATGGCTTGGACTTCCTGTTGGAAAAGATTATCGTTCGGGATCCAGGTGCTACCTGGAGCGTACAAATCGAACAGGAGGACCGGAGTGCCGAGCGGGACTACGCAAAATTTTCCTATCTTCGTAACTTTAGCGTCGAAAGTGAAGATACGGGTCCACTCCAATTGAACGTCAAATTTTCGAAGATTGAATTAAACGTCCCCAAGAGCATCCGATTTGAAATTCCCTCCCGATATAGCAAAATGCCCTAGCCTCGCCAAAGGGTACCTCCTGCGCCTCGGTTTGATCCTCCTCGCGGGGCTTTTTCTCTTGCCCGGTCTCGAAGCACAGAGCCGCAAACGCTTGGAACAGCGCCGCAAGCAACTGATCGCCGACATTCAGGTGACCAGCAATTTGCTCAAAAAAACGAGTGTCAACCGAGCGGCAGCCTTGGACCGCTACGTCGCCCTACAGCAACAGATCAAAAGCCGCGAGGCCCTGCTGCTGCCCCTGGCCGCCGAAATCAACTTGGCCGATTCGCTGATCCTGCGCAATACCGGTGTGATCGAAGCTTTGGAAGGAGACATTGAGCAATTGCAAAACGAGTACGCCATCATGGCCCAACAGGCCCAGCGAATGCGCATGAGCAACAGTCGCCTGCTCTTCCTCTTTTCCGCCGATGGTTTTAGCGATGCGTTCCGCCGCTGGCAATACTTGCGACAGTACGACAATTATCGCCAGCGGCAGGCCCGGCTGATTCTCAGTACCCAGCAAACGCTTGCCGACAAGGTTGGACAGCTCGAAGAACAGCGCCTGAAAAAGGAGGTCCTGCTCCGCTCCGAATTGGAGCAACAAGGCCTACTGGAAGAAGAAGTGAGCGTCAAGAGCGGCTTGCTCGCATCCCTCCAACAGGACGAGGCGCGTCTGAAGAAGGACTTGGAGAAAAAGCGACTGGCGCACCAAAAGCTCAATTCGGCGATCGAAAAGATCATCCGCGAGGAAATCATCGCCCAACGCAAACGCGCCCGGAGCCCGGCGGCCCTGCCCCGTACCGAGGGGTCGAGCGACAGCGGTACCGCCACCACCACGAGCCCCGCCGACTCCAAGCTGAGCGGTGAATTTGGCGGGCAACGGGGACGATTGCCCTGGCCCGTCAGCAGCGGAGTCATCACCAGTCATTTTGGCAAACAGGCTCACCCCACCCTCCGCCGAATCCAGATTACCAACAACGGGATCGACATCCAAACCAACCCCCAATCCCAAGTCAAAGCGGTCTTCCGGGGGGAAGTCGTCGGACTTCAGTTTATTCCCGGCTACCACTACATGGTCATTCTGCGCCACGGTACCTATTATACGGTATACTCCAACCTGGACAATGTAGTGGTCAAAAAAGGCGACCGGGTGGCGGGGAAGCAAAACCTAGGACAGGTAGCCACCGATAGTCGAAGTGGCAAGTCCGAAGTGCACTTTGAGGTGTGGCGCGACAAGCAGCGGCTCAACCCCACGGATTGGGTCCGACGGCGCTAAAACGAAGGAGCGGAAACCAAATGGCCATAAAAGTGGTTAGTTAGGGCGACCTGCTTACCATTGGTCAAATCAAACCATGTGATTTATGAGTAACGATTGGAATTTAGGAGAAAAGGAACGCAAGGGCATCCGGCGAAAAGCGGAACGAGCCATCCTGATTGGCCTGGTGTATCAACTCCAGACCCAGGAGCAGGTGGAGGAATACCTCGACGAGTTGGAATTTCTGGCGATGACGGCCGGTGCGGTGACGCTCAAGAAATTTGTCCAAAAACTACCTCACCCCGACCGTCGCACCTTTGTTGGCTCGGGCAAGGTGGAGGAAATACGTCAGTACATCGAGAGCCATCCGGAGATTACCCTGGTCATTTTCGATGACGACCTGACGGGAAAACAAACCAGTATCCTGGAGGAAACGCTCAAGGTCAAGATCGTCGATCGTTCCAGTTTGATCCTCGATATTTTTGCCAGCCGCGCTCAGACGGCCCAGGCCAAGACCCAGGTCGAGCTGGCTCAGATGCAGTACTTGCTCCCCCGGCTGCGGGGGCTCTGGACGCACTTGGAGCGCCAACGCGGGGGCATTGGTATGCGGGGGCCCGGGGAAAAGGAAATCGAGACGGATCGCCGGATCGTACGCGATCAAATTGCACTGCTGAAAAAGAAATTGGAAAAGATCGACCTGCAAAATCGAACCCGCCGCAAGAACCGGGGCAGCCTGATTCGGGTGGCACTGGTGGGCTACACCAACGTGGGCAAATCCACCCTGATGAATCAGCTGAGTAAGTCGGACGTCTTTGCGGAGGATAAGCTCTTTG
>CALCCH010000095.1 GCA_937899855.1 uncultured Saprospirales bacterium
CTTGGGACGCCCTCCTGCGCCAGTACGTCCGCAGTAGCGGACAGGTGGATTACCAGAGCTTTAAAACCGAGCTGACCGCCCTCAATGCTTACCTCGACCACCTGGCCAAACACCCCGTCCAGTCCGACTGGTCGCGGAGCGAAAAGATGGCCTACTGGATCAATGCCTACAATGCCTACACCGTCAAATTGATCGTCGACAACTACCCCCTCAAAAGCATCACCGACCTGCACGGAGGCAAACCCTGGGACGTCAAATGGATCAAGCTCGGCGACAAGACCTACTCGCTCAACAACATCGAAAACGATATCCTCCGACCGACCTATAAAGACGCCCGCATTCACTTTGCGGTCAACTGTGCCGCTCGCTCCTGCCCTCCCCTCCTCAACCGGGCCTGGACCGCCGCCAACCTCGAAGGCAATTTTGAGCGACAAGCGCGGGCCTTCATCAACAACCGCCAGTACAACCAGATTGGTTCTCAAGCGATCAGCATCTCCAAAATTTTTGATTGGTACGGGGGCGATTTTGGCAACTTGATCGGCTACCTCAACAAATACTCAAAAATTCAAATCGACGCGAAAGCTACGGTGGGCTACATGGAGTACGATTGGCGTCTCAATGAGTAAAAAGTGGGGCACAAGAGGATACCTCGCCGTTTTGGGGCTGGGTTTGCTGGGATTCCTGGCTTGTGAGGTAGAGCAAGGAAGTAGCGAGCCGGATGTACCGGAAGGGAACGCATTGGCATTGGGTGTGGATACGCTCCAGGAGTGGTCGGAGGTGGTGGTGGTGCTTCGACCAGCGGAGGAGCAGCGCTATCGGGTGGAGCTCTGGGCCGCAGCCGAGCCGGGGAGCTACCGATCGCTAGCGGCCACTAGACTTTACCCGCCGCCCGAAGGCCTGCTTCCCATCGGTACCTATCCCCTCGACTGGGTCGGGGGTCAGTTGATCGCTCAGTATCCCAATGCCTTTTACCTGGACAAGCGCCCCAATGAGGAGCCCGTGAAGCTCACTTTTGGCTTCACGGGCTCTTTGTTGCCCCTACTGGAGCAAGCCCACTCCCGGGCCGGACGCGCTCGGCTGCTGATCGTTCCGCGTTTGTTGGACCGAGGGGCGGAGGTCGTTTTTCAGCCCTGTCGGACTTGTCCACACTGGACGGGCGAGCTGTACAGCAGTCTGGCGCTAGAATTGGACCTTATTTACGGCCGGAACTAGGCGCTGGAAAGCGGGTTCTAGGCCTCCAGGGGAGGAATGCGCAGCATTTGGCCGGGATAGATTTTGTTCGGATCTTCGAGCATCGGCTTGTTGGCTTCAAAGATTTGGGGGTACTTCATGGCGTCTCCGTAGTGCGCCTTGGCGATTTTGGAGAGGCTGTCGCCGCTTTTCACTTCGTAAAAGACGGCTTCGGGCGTGGGGTTCGAGACCGAAATCCGATCGTCGACACCGGCGATGCCCGATACGTTACCGAGGGTCAGAATGATTTTTTCCCTATCCGATTGCGATTCCACCTCTCCGTGAACGGTCACGATATCGTCCTGCAGGTCGATTTCGAGGTTTTCGACGGCAATACCGAGATTACCCACCACTCCCTGGAGCAATTGCAACTGCTGTTTGCGCAGGATCTCCCTGGCCGCTTCGGCGTTGGGGGCGGCGGCTACTTCGGGCGTTTTGTCGCGTGATAGAATCTTGGCGCCGGCATTTTTTAGGAAAGAGAACAATCCCATAGTTTTGTTTTTTTTGATTATTGTGATTTTTTTTCGCGCAACCCTTGCGCTGCGCGGAAAAATAGAATAGTTTTGGCAAATTAACAAATCCTTCCCCCGGTTTCCCACCTCCCGCTGATAATTACAAAACTTACAACTTTCCACGGTCTACTTCGTAAACAC
>CALCCH010000096.1 GCA_937899855.1 uncultured Saprospirales bacterium
CCTTAACTTTCCTTCCACTCCGCCCGTTTGGGAGTCGAGCCAGCCGAGATTTTCAATTACATCTTTGCCCATTCCTACCTCCTGGCCTACCGGAGCTCACTAAAAAAAAGCGTCCTCCCAAATTTGGGAAGACGCTCGTTCCATCGTTGCCCCACCGGGGCCGTGGTATCAACTGTTTAAATGGGATCTAATCCGCAATTGTCGGCAGAGTTAAAGGTAAAGTCTACCGTCTGCCCAATGGCGAAGGTTCCGCAAGGACCGGCGTTGGGGTCGGGGCTGAGTACCATCCGAGCGGTGAGCTTGCAGGCCGTAACATTGGGGAAATTGATCGGCCCGAGGGTAATGTCAAACAAGCCGGGTAGTACCGCCACCAGTTGTTGGAAATGTACGAATTCCCCCGGGTCCGTAAAGCTGCCGTTCTGGTCAAAGTCTACCCACAATTTGATGATCCAGGGAGTGGGGGGAGGGATGGTCAAGAAAACTTGCGTGTTGATGATCAGGGGCTGTCCCGGACTAAAGGTTGCCACCTGGTTGGTGGAGTTGAGGTAGTCAACGTAGGGTTCGTTGAGCTCAAATTCCTTCTCCCCAATGCGGACGTTGGCAAAATAAGCCTGAAAAGGGAGAATACTTTCGATGTCGCAGTGGCAATCCGTGGTGAAGGTTGTCTTGGCGGGGGCGGAGGCACAGAACTCGTTCACGTAAGAGATCCGCACTTCGTACTCCGTGCAGGGCATTAGGTTGTCGAATTGGAAGGGGCTGCTCCAGCCGGCGAAATCGCGGGTGGCACCGGTATTGAGGTTAAACAGGGTGATGAGGTAATAACCACCACAGTCGGGATCGGGGTCGGGGCTATCGGCAGCCGCCCAGTGTAGCTCGGCACTGCGGCGCTCAATCTCGCGCAGCTCGATAAAACCGGGGGTCACGCATTCTTCACAGTTGGGCGTTTCGCCAAAACGCGCTTGGGGAAGGTCAGACAAGGTCTGTAGCTCCACTTGTTCGCTCTCGTTTTTGGTACAACTGCTAAGGACGATGAGCCCACTGAGTACTAAAAATAGGAATGGCCATCTTTTCATGATGATTTTTTTTGGATTAAGAGATGACCCAAATTATCCCTTCCCCACGGTCCAAAGAAGCGCCAATTGCCCAGCGCAGCCTCCAGCCCGGGAACGCGGGCTATGAGCTTGCGAACGCTACCCCGAATTGCTCAACAAAAAACGCCCCGCACCTGGAGGTACGGGGCGTTTTGAAACAGCCCGGAACAAGGCCCGATCCTAATCAAACGACTGATTCGGGATGGCTGCTTCGTTGACCAATTCTTGGTACTGCTCGGGGGTCAAACCATCCATACAGTAGTGGATCGGATTGACTTTTTTCCCCTTGAAAATGACTTCGTAATGCAAATGTGGCGCCGTCGAGGTGCCCGTATTGCCCACCGCACCGATTTGCTGCCCCCGCTGAACCTTCTGCCCGCGTTGGACCTCAATCTTGCTCATGTGGGCGTACAGCGATTTGTAGCCATAGCCGTGATCGATGATGACGTGGTTGCCATAGCCATTCTTGATTTTCTTTACCGCCGTTACAATGCCATCACCCGTAGCCTGGATCGGCGTACCGCTCGGCGAGGTGAAGTCGAGCCCAGTGTGCATCTTGCGCCGCTTGTAAATGGGGTGCAAACGCCATCCAAAGCCGGAGAGCGAGCGAATGTTGCGCTTCAACTTGTCCGAGCGAACGGGCTTGATGGCCGGAATCGAGGCCAGCATTTTTTCCTTGTCCGCCGCCAGGACCTCAATCTCATCCAAAGACTGCGACTGGATGCTGACCTGACGCATCAGCTTGTCCATTTTCCCTTCCGTGGCCCGCAGCAATTCTCCCGTCGACTTGTAGTCGGTCAAGTTGCTGTACCGATCGTGCCCCCCAATACCACCATTCCAAACATCCCCATCGATGGGATCCATCCCAAACAGCATCCGGTGCACACTGGCGTCACGTTCCTGAACATTATTCAGGACCTTCGACATCAAATCCATCTTGTTGTTGAGGGTAGCGTACTTGTACTCCATCTGGTTGATCTCCCGCATCAAGGCTTTTTCCTTGGGGGAGGGAAAATAAGTATAGGCAATGGAGATGATGATGACCGCGGCCAGGACGACGGCGGAAACGAATCCTAATACTCTTAGGAGAATCACTCTCAGCGGTTCAACGACCTTCTCATAACGTAGAGTCTGGTCGTTGTAAACGAATTTTTCTTTTCTCATAAAGCCCTTTATTCGTTAGCCGAATTTAGCTATTTTTGCGGCACTATTTTTCGGCTGAAAAGGTTAGTTTTCTCAATATGCGCTGCCAAAGTTAGTTGCCAGGTCTTAAAAATTCAAAAGTTTCTCTCATTAAAAAATCCTGGAATTACAGCTTTTCTTAATACTTTACGCAAGAAAGTGAACATATTAGCACTAATTGTAATGCCATTGTAATTTTTTTGCGAATTCCAGCAGGTTGTGACAGCCTAAAAATACCAAACTAAAAATCACCTGTCACAAAAGTTAAGATTCAAAACTACAAATCACTGCTCCTACGATGATGAATGCGACCCAAATACGGCAAAAATTCTTGGATTTCTTCAAAAGTAAAGGCCACAAAATCGTGCCATCCGCACCGATTGTCAACAAAGCCGATCCCACCCTCATGTTTACCAACGCCGGGATGAACCAATTCAAGGATTTCTTCCTGGGCAACGGCATCCCCCCCCAAGCACGGATTGCCGATACGCAAAAGTGCCTCCGCGTATCGGGCAAGCACAACGATCTGGAGGAGGTCGGTATCGACAGCTACCACCATACCATGTTCGAGATGCTCGGCAACTGGTCCTTTGGCAATTATTTCAAGGAGGAAGCCATCGCTTGGGCCTGGGAGCTGCTCACCACCGAGTACGGGCTCGACCCCGGGCGACTCTACGTCTCGGTGTTTGAAGGCGATGAAAAAGATGGCCTCGCAGCGGATCAGGAGGCGGTGGATTTCTGGAAAAACTGGATCCCCGAGGACCGCATCCTCTACTTCGATCGCAAGGACAATTTTTGGGAAATGGGCGATACCGGCCCCTGTGGCCCCTGCTCCGAAATTCACATCGACCTCCGGGACGATGCCGCCCGCGCCACCATCGATGGCAAAAGCCTCGTCAATCAAGACGATCCCGAAGTCATCGAAATCTGGAACCTGGTCTTTATCCAGTTCAACCGCAAAGCCGACGGCTCGCTCGAAGCCCTCCCCCAAAAACACGTCGACACCGGGATGGGCTTCGAACGCCTCTGCATGGCCATTCAAAACAAAAAGTCCAATTACGATACCGACGTCTTTACGCCCTTCATCCAGTTTGTCGAAAAGACGGCGGGCATCCCCTACACCTTTAGCTACGCTCCCGAGGCCAAAACGGACATCGCCATGCGCGTCGTGGTCGATCACATCCGCGCCGTCAGCTTTACCATCGCCGATGGGCAATTGCCCGATAGCGGAGGGGCAGGCTACGTCATCCGCCGAATCCTTCGCCGGGCGGTGCGGTACTATTTTTCCTTTCTCCACATCAAGGAGCCCTTCCTCTACCGCCTAGTACCCCTATTGGCCGAAGCCTTCGCCGGGGTCTTTCCCGAGCTCCAGGCCCAAATCGATCAGGTTAGCAAGATCGTACTGGCCGAGGAAAAGGCCTTCCTGCTCACCCTCGACCGCGGACTGGGCCGCTTCGAAAACCTCGCAGTGGTCGACGGAGTGGTCAATGGCCAAGCTGCTTTTGAGCTGCTCGACACCTTTGGTTTTCCCATCGACCTGACCCGCCTGCTCGCGGCCGAAAAGGGCTGGACCATCGATGAGGTAGGTTACCAGGCAGCCCTCAACGTGCAAAAGGAACGTTCGCGCGCCGATGCCAAAAAAGAGGTGGGCGACTGGCAGGTACTGCACGATGCCGTAGGCGTAAGCTTTATCGGTTACGACGAGCTGAGCCTCGACGGAGCCCGGGTCCTCAAATACCGGACGGTACTGGTCAAACAAAAGGAACAGTACCAGGTCGTTCTCGACCGTACCCCCTTCTACGCGGAGGGTGGTGGCCAGGTGGGCGATACGGGTTTGTTGTGGTTTGGGGAAGAAAAGGTACCCGTGTTGTATACCCATTAGGAGAATGACCTGATCATCCACTACGTCAAGCACCTCCCTCCGCAAATCGACCTTCCCGTAAGGGCCCAAGTCAATCGCCAGCGGCGCCACCTGACGGAGAACAATCACTCCGCCACCCACCTCCTTCACGCGGCCCTACGGCAGGTGCTGGGCACCCACGTCCAGCAAAAAGGATCCCTGGTCAACGACAAATACCTGCGCTTTGACTTTTCGCACTTCCAGAAGGTTACCGCCGACCAGATCGCCCAGATCGAAAGCTTGGTCAACCGCAAGATTCGGGAAAACATTGCCCTCGAAGAAGCACGGAGCATCCCCATCGCCGAGGCGCAGGCCGCCGGAGCCATGATGCTTTTTGGGGAAAAATACGGGGAAAACGTCCGTATGATCACCTTCGATCCCGATTACTCGCGCGAGTTGTGCGGGGGTTGCCACGTCCCGGCCACGGGAAAAATTGGCTTCCTCAAAATCACCAGCGAGGGTGGCGTGGCGGCTGGTGTCCGCCGCATCGAAGCCCTGACGGCCGACCGGGCCGAGGACTACCTCCAGGAAGAACTGGGCGAACTCCAGAACATTCGGGGCCTGTTTAAAAACCCCAAACATACCGCCAAAAACATCGCCTCCCTGATGGAGGAAAATAAGCAACTGAAAAAGGAATTGGAAAAACTGCGGGCGGCCCAGGCGGGCGGTCTCAAGGACGAACTCGTCCGCAAGGCCGAGCAACTCACCGGCATCAATTTTATCGCCAGCCGCCTCCCACTCAACGACGCCAAAGCCATCAAAACCCTTGCTTACCAGATCGAAAAGGAACTGGGCGATGCCCTCATCGTCTTCGGAGCCGAAGTAAAGGGTAAGCCCCAACTGGTGGTGACGATCAGCGAGAGCTTGATCGCCGAAAAGGACCTACACGCGGGCAAGCTGGTCCGCGAACTGGCCAAGGAAATCAAAGGCGGTGGTGGTGGCCAAGCCTTTTTTGCCACCGCGGGTGGCAGCGACCTCAGCGGGATCGACGCGGCCCTGGCCAAAGCCAAAACGCTAGTAGCTTCCTAGTATACCACAAAATAAGCAGGCCCCGCGCCACCAATCCGATACGGGTGACGTGGGGCCCCTGCCAACTGCTTATACTTACTCTTCCTCTTCTTCTTCCTCCTTGGGCATCTCCGCCGAGCGGCTACTGATGAGGTTGCCAAAGAACAGCGCATTGGCTAATAGCTTATTGGTTCCGTACCAAAATCCCCGGAAATTGGGATTATCGGCCAGACAGATGACCCGGCCCTGCCCCATGCGTCCCACCACTACGGCCGCCGTACCCTGCAACTGGCGCAGGTTGCGACTCGAAATGTACCCACTGCGGAGGGGCGCCGCCGTGTATACCAGGGGCGCCGCGTAGGGATTGGTCGGTAGCTCCATAAAAATTTTCCCCTGCCGAAAGACCGACAAGTCCGCATCGCCAAAGCCGTAGCAAAGCGGATGGCTGAGGTCCAATTCGGTTTGAAAAATCGCCCCGCCGATCACTTCCGCGCCCCGATCACTCGACAATTGGCCGTAGGGACGCCGCTCCTTCCGCCGCTTCTTACGGTCCTCCTTCCTCAATTCGACATTGACCAAGCCATTGTTCCGCACCCAATTGACCGCCCGTTCCATCGCCACGATCACGCCCCCGGATTGCACCCAACGCTTGAGCGGTTCCACCGCCCGATTCAGACTGCCGTGCGAGCCATCCACCAGTACGATGACCGAATATTTTTCCAGTTCCAACCCCGCCACCTCCGGTCCTTCCACCATCGTCACGGGCACTTCGTAACGGGTATCCAGCAAGTGCCAGACCTCCCCCGCATCGTAGGCCGAAGCCCCCGGTCCCACCACCATCAGGACGCCCGGCTTTTTCAAGGGCAACATCGAGGGGCTCCCCAGGTCAATCCCCGTGGGCGTCAGTCCGGTTGCCGTAGCCCAAATGTCGATCCCACAGTCTTCCGCCAATTGGCTCATTAGGGTCTTGATTTCCGCGGGGCTCAGGGCTTGATTTTGTAGGGGTACAAAGACCGTTCCCGCTCCAAACGAGCGTTTCGCCCCGGCCAGCTCCAAGCTAAAGGGCCGGGTGGCCAGCTTGGCGCGGAGGCCCCGGGTAAAGATTCGCTGTAGGGCTTTCGGGGCGTAGTAGCCCTCCCAGGAAAACAGGTAACCCACCGGAGCCGCGCTACTGGCGTACAACTGTCCCGTCGGAAATTCGGGGGGCCTGGGATCGCCCAGGAGGTTGGCCCTGTAGGTTTTGCTCGTTAGTGCGGTATAGTCCAGATCAAAGGCCAGGGGCATCGTCCAGGCCGAGACATCGTAAAAGATGCTATCGCGAAACTCAGTTGAGGTCGAGAAAATCGCCTTGATCAGACGGTACTGCTGCTGTAGGAGGGGCACCACGAAAGCTTGGACGCGGGTGTAGTCCTGGCCTCCAGC
>CALCCH010000097.1 GCA_937899855.1 uncultured Saprospirales bacterium
GCATGCTGAATTATCAGTGGGGCCCGGGCACGGGCAATCAAACGGGCCCGACGGCTACGGGCCTGGGTGCGGGCACGTACAACGTGACGGTAACGGACCAAAATGGTTGCTCAGATATTGGCAGTGTAACGATTACGGAACCGACGCTGGTGGAGATGACCAGTGTGACGGCCGGCTTGCTGGATTGCAATGGCGATCTGGATGGTACGGCGACGGCTGCTGGCCAGGGCGGAACGGGCATGCTGAATTATCAGTGGGGCCCGGGCACGGGCAACCAAACGGGCCCAACCGCTACGGGACTCGGGGCCGGCACCTACAACGTATCCGTGATTGACGACAATGGCTGTGTGGACATTGGCAGTGTAACGATTACCGAACCTACCCCCGTCCAAGTCAGTCCCCTCGATCAAGTCAACGTCGCCTGCTACGGTGAATCCACGGGAAGCGCCACCGTCGAAGCATCTGGCGGAACCGCCCCCTACGATTACCTCTGGGACGCCAATGCAGGTAGTCAACCTACCGCGACGGCCAATTCCCTTACCGCCGGCATCTACAACGTAACCGCCACCGATGCCAATGGCTGTGCGCAAGATTATACCGTCACCATTACCGAACCCGCCGCTCCTTTGGCCGCCCTCACCGACTTGGTGGTCAATGCGACCTGTGGCGAAAGCAATGGCTCAATCGGCATCTCCGTAAGTGGGGGGACGGGTACCATCTATTATCAATGGGATGTCAATGCGAATAGTCAAACCGGGCCCGTAGCTTCCAGCCTCGGCGCGGGTACCTATTCGGTGACCATCACCGACGACAACAACTGCGAATTGATTTACTCCGAAACCGTGAGTACGCCCAATAACTTTGAGGCCAACGTCCTCCAGGTGGATTCGGTCTCCTGCTTTGGCGACTCGGATGGCAATATCATGATCAACGTGACGGGGGGCAACGATCCCTATACCTACCAGTGGAACTACGTACCCACCCCCAATGCGGAAGACCTGATGGGGGTACCGGCCGGGCCCTACAGCCTGACCATCACCGATGCCGATGGCTGTGAGATTACGCTGACCACCAACGTTGGCCAACCCGAGCCGCTCCAGGGCGATGCCATCACGACACTGGCCTCCTGCGGGCTGAGCGACGGGAGCATCAACCTGACCGTCACCGGAGGTACTACTCCCTATACCTACGCCTGGACCGGCGGCGCCATGCCCGTTCAGGATCCAACCGGCCTGCCCGCCGGCAATTACGAAGTAACCATCACCGATGCCAAACTTTGCGAAACCATCGTCCAAACGACCATCCTGGTCCCCAATGGCCCGATGCTCGACTTTACCCAGGAAGATGCCAAGTGTTATCTGTCCAATACGGGTAGCATCGAAGTGAATATCACGGGCGGAACACCGCCCTTCCTCTACGATTGGAGCAACGGCCTGCCCGCTCCTCCGATCAGTAACCCGGGAAGCCTCCCGGCGGGTAACTACGAAGTCGTCGTGACCGACATCAACAATTGTTCGATTACCCAATCCTTCGTCATCACCGAACCCGCCGAGTTGACGGCCGACATTCTCAATATCGTACCCGCTACTTGTGGCGATGCCAACGGTAGCGTCGAGATAGACGTCAACGGCGGAACACCGCCCTACACGTTCTTGTGGAACGGCTCGATCATGGACCAAAACCCCTCGGGATTGCCCGCTGGTGATTACAACCTGGTGGCCACCGATGCCAACGGTTGTACCGTTTCGGCCCTGGCGCAGGTGATTCCACCGGATGGTTTGGCCTTCCAACCCACCGACGTTCGTCCGGTCAGTTGCTTTGGTGATAGTGATGGGGAAATCCAGCTCAACGTCACCGGTGGAATGCCGCCCTTTGACTACGTCTGGGATCCCCCGCAGGGTAACATCGCTAACCCCAGTGGTTTGACGGCGGGAATCTACCTGGCTACGGTGACGGATGCCAATGGCTGTCCGCTCGAAACCAGCGTCACCATTCCCGAACCGGCGGCCCTCTTTGCCCAGTCCTTCCCCCTCAATGCGAGCTGCGCCAACAACGACGGCTCCATCACCCTACAAGTCCAGGGAGGTACCATGGGTTACTCCTTCAGCTGGGAAGGCCCCGGTGGTTTTACCTCCAGTTCCCGCGACCTATCGGGCTTGGCCATGGGCGATTACTACCTGACCATTACCGACGCCAATAGCTGTCCTTACCAATTGATCGAAACCATCAGCATCCCCGATGCTCCCACCGCCATTTCCTCCATCGTCGATGTCGACTGCTTTGGAAACAGTACGGGACGCATTGCCGTGGTAGCCGCTGGTGGTGCCGGCAGCTATACCTACAACTGGTCGGGCGGCATCGCCGGCAACGAACCCATAGCGACGGGAGTGACCCAGGGCGTTTACTCGGTAACCATTACCGATGCCCAAAGTTGCTCTTTTGTACTCGATGACCTGACGGTCAATGAGCCACCAGTCCTCGACCTGACCGGGTCGACGACTCAAGCGACTTGTAACCAAAGCAACGGAAGCGTAACGGCGGTCGTCGACGGTGGAACCATGCCCTACCGCTACGATTGGAGCCCCACCTTACCCAACTCCCCCAACCAACCCGGTCTGGGCGTGGGTACCTACACCCTTACGGTAACCGATGCCAACGATTGTACCATTGTTGAATCCTTCGTGGTGGGTTCGCCCGAAAACTTGGGCGCTTCAACCACCCACATCGACGTCACTTGTAATGGTGGATCGGATGGATCCATCAGCCTGACGGCGTCGGGAGGGACCCCCCCCTTCACCTTCCAGTGGGACAACGGTGCGGGAGCTGTACAGAACCCCGGTGGTCTGACGGCCAATACCTACAACGTAGTGGTGACCGATGCCAATGGTTGTACCATCGTAGCGAGTGCGACCATCACGGAGCCACCATTGATCGAAGTGTCGACCGTTGGAACGATTGACGCCACTTGTGGCCTGGCCAACGGATCGATCGACGTCGACGTGATTGGGGGTACCGGAGGCTATCAATACGTTTGGACCAATTCTTCGGGTACGACGGTTTCCAACAGCGAGGACCCCACGGGGTTGAGTGCGGGAACTTACCTGGCTACCGTAACCGACGCCAGTGGTTGTACCATGACCTTTACCGAAAGCGTCACGACGCCCAATATGTTGCTGGTCAGTACCACTGCGGACCCGACCAGTTGCTTTGGTGGAGACGATGGCATTGTACAAGTAATGGTGACGGGTGGTATTCCACCATTTGACTATACCTGGCAGGATCCCCAGTACATGGGTGATCGGCTGGAAGGTGTGCCGGCGGGTACCTACTTTGTGACGGTGACCGATGCGGACGATTGTACCTTTACGGAGCAAGCGGTAGTGGAAGAACCGCCACAGCTATTGGCCGTTTCGGAAGTGCCACTTGGCATTTCTTGTAATGGGGAATCGGATGCGGCGGCGATTATTGCCGCAACGGGAGGTACGCCTCCTTATCAATACGACTGGCGCGAAGATGCCCTGGATGGTCAGCAGGCTCCGGAAAATCTGGCCTCGGGAGAATTCCAAGTAACGGTAATCGATAGCAAGGGTTGTCAATTTACTGAAACCTTTAACATCAGTGATCCTCCGGAGCTGGTCAGCAGCATCACCGGAGCTCCCGCCAATTGTTTTGGCGCGGCTGATGGTGGCATCGAGGTACTGGCCAGTGGGGGTACTGGTGACTACGTCTACGTCTGGACGAGTGATCTGGATTCCATCGCCAACCCGACTGGTGTGGCGGCGGGAACCTATTCGGTTTCGGTGTACGATGCCAATAATTGTTAGACGACCGAAAGTTTTGAAGTGACCCAACCCACCGAGGTACTCCTCGAAGTGGAAAGCGTATCGGATTACGCGGGCTTTAACGTCAGCTGCGCCGAATCCACCGATGGATCGGTGACGGTAACGGCGACGGGCGGTACGGGTCCTTACGACTTCACCTGGGAAGATGGTCGGGAAGGTGCCACGGTAGGGGATTTGAGTCCCGGTGTTTTCCTCGTCACGGTAACGGATGCCAACGACTGTCCCTTTGAGGACCAGGTCTCACTGACCTCCCCCGAGCCGGTAGTAACGGAGCCCGACTTTATTCCCATCCAGTGTCACGGAGATGCGAATGGTATGATCTTCGTCGACCAGGTCGGCGGTGGTGCGGCGCCCTACCGTTACTCGATCGACGGCAGTGTATTTGGCAGTGGGGTCTTCCCCGGTCTGACGGCGGGAGAGTACATCGTGGAGACGATGGACGCCAACGGCTGTATGGATCGCGATACGATCATGATCACCGAGCCCGATCCCATCAACATCGACTTGGGCGGTGATCAGGAAATTGCCTGGGGAGACAGTACGACCATCGAGCCAGAAATTACGGGCATCCCGCTGACGGCGGTAGATACCTTCTTCTGGCTGAGTCCTGGAGAATTTGAGTGTTGGAGCGACGACTGTCTGGACCTCCTGGTTCGGCCTTTGATCAGTACGCCTTACACCATTAGAATACGCGATGAGAACTATTGTGTCACCGAGGATCAAGTGATGGTCCGGGTGAAAAAAGAACGTTTAGTATACATCCCTACCGGTTTTGCACCGGACGCGACGGATCCCAACAATCAGTCCTTTACCATTTTTGCGGGTCAGGGCGTAGAGGAGATTGAGTCTTTATTTATCTTCGATCGTTGGGGAGAGATCCTGTACGAGAACACCAATTTTGCACCGAATAATCCCGACCTGGGTTGGGATGGTTCTTTGCAGGGTGAGGATTTGCTGCCGGCGGTATTCGTGTACATCGCGAAGATTCGGTTTAGCGATGGTAGTGTGGAGTTGTTTACGGGGGATGTTACTTTGATGCGGTAATCGTAAGTTTCCTAATAATAGTAGGCCGGTGTCTCCTTTTGGGGGCTCCGGTTCTTTTTTTTGGGGTGGGGCGCTTCGAGGTTGTGGGCGTAGCGTTTCGCAGCGTTTTGGGTATTAAGTAGAGGGGGCCCCGTGATGGGGGCCTCCTCTCTCGATACTGTTAACAAACTCAATAGATTATGGTAAGCTTTTGATGGATCAATGGTGGAGGGTAAAGGATTTGGCGTAGGTTTTACCCTCGGTGCGAATTTGGATGGCGTAGGTGCCCCGGTGAAATTGGTCGAGCGCGTAGGTTTTGCGGAATGGGCCTTGGATGCGGTGGCGTTCGCGGTAAAGCACGTTGTTTTCGGCATCGACGATGGCGATGTGGACCTTGGCGGTGCTTTGATTGGGCAGGAGTACCCGCAACTGGCGTTGGTCGAGTGCGATCTGGGGTTTGTGGCGGATGGTGCGCTGTTGTTCCAGAATGGTGACGCTGCGGCCGTTGAACTTGAGGGGTTGGTAGATCTCGCGGTACTCGGCGTCCAATCGGAGGCGGTAGGTGCCGGGGGGCAGGTGCTGCAATTGGTAGCGTTTGGCGGCGCTGGGCCGGTCGTTGACGGTTTCGTGGAGGAGGTGGGTCCCCCGAAGGTCCTCCAGGTAGATTTGTACTCCACTGGTGGGGATGTGGCGGAGGAACACCAGGAGGGCGGCGGCGTTGCGGTCGGCTTCGCCGATCACCTC
>CALCCH010000098.1 GCA_937899855.1 uncultured Saprospirales bacterium
ATCGAGCCAAAGTCATCGGGGCCCACGACGGTCTTGATGTTGAAGTGGCGGTAAGCGCGTTTGGCGGGTTTGGCGTTTTTAAACACCACGCAGGAAGCCACCGGGAAATGCCCCTGGATATTGGAGTTGTCGAAGCATTCGATGTGCAGGGGGAGGGCCGACATGTTCAGATCCGACTGGAGGGTGCGGAGGATGCGCTCGGCGGGCGTTTGCTTGTTGAGTCGGGAGATGGCCTCCTTTTGGCGCTGCATGAGGTAGTACTTGACGTTTTTCTGCGACAGATCGACCAGTTTGCGTTTGTCCCCAATTTTGGGTAAGGTGATCTTGATCTCCGGATCGGCCAGGACCACGGGGAAGGGCAGCAAGATTTCGGGGCTGATGCTGTTGAAGCGCGCGCGCAACTCGGGGATGGCGAAGGCGAGCAGGGCTTCCTCCTCTTCGTCCAGATTTTTGGTCATCTCCAGGGTATAAGTGTGGATGATGGCCCCGTTGATGATTTTGAGGTAGTTGACGTAGGCTTGTTTTTCGTCAGTGGCAATGGAGAAGACATCAAGGTCTTTGATGGTGGTACTGACGACGGTAGACTTGCCCTGGTAGTCCTCAAAGACGACCAATTTTTCCTTGATGGCTTGAGCTTTTTCAAAGTTCAGGTTCTCCGCGTGTGTTTGCATCTCCTCCTGCAGGTGTCTTTTGACCTCCCCGAAATTTCCCCGCAGAATATTCCGAATTTGATTGATCCGCCGGTTGTACTCCGCCTCGCTTTCCAGTCCGGCGCAGGGTCCCGCGCAATTTTTGATGTGGTATTCGAGGCAAACTTTGAACTTGCCCGCTTCGATGTTGGTGGGGGAAAGGTGAAAGTTGCAGGTCCGGAGGGGAAACAGGGTTTTGATGAGTTCGAGTAGAATCCGCACATTGTGTTTGGAGGTGTAGGGACCAAAGTAGTGCGACCCGTCCTTGATTACCCGGCGGGTGGTAAACACCCGGGGAAAGCGTTCTTTTTTGATGCAGATGTAGCTGTAGGACTTCCCGTCCTTGAGCATTACGTTGTAGCGCGGTTGGTATTTTTTGATGAGTGTACTTTCCAACAGGAGCGCATCGGTTTCCGTCTCGACGATGGTAAACTCGACGTGGTGGGCATTTTTGACCAAAATGCGCGTCTTCTGCGCCCGATCCTTGCGTTCTCCGAAGTAGGAGCTGATCCGATTTTTCAGATTCTTGGCTTTACCGACGTAGAGGATGGTCTCCTCGGCATCGATAAAGCGATAAACGCCGGGTTCTTTGGGCAGGGTAGGTAGTAATTTCTTGTAATCGTCGTTTGTCATCTCCTTGGGCTAAACGAAAAAATGGGGGGCTTGGTTTAGGTCACGAGCGAGCTTTGTGGACACCAAGCGTTCAGATTTTTCGGCGGCTATTTGTCAATTGTTCCTGTAATTTTTCGAGCAACCAATCCTTGTCGATGATGACCTCCTGCTCGCGAATTTTCTTGGTCACCCGTTCGATCCGCTTGTCGTTTTTGAACAAACCCGGGGTGATGATCTGGCGGAGAGCATTGATAAAGTTGTTGTTGCCCTCCCGGTGGGTGTGGCGCAACTTCGTGCGCGACAGGCGGTGAATAAAGACTTTAAAGGCATCCATTTTGGGTTCGAGGAGGATGGAGGATTGCTCGTAATACACCTTGATTTCCAGTCTTTTAGCGGCGATTCGGTAGTACAGATCGGGATAGTGAGCCGACAGCGACTGGAGGGTCATGTCGTAGTCTTTCAGTTCGAAGTAGTAGTGGGCCAGGTTGAACTGGTAAATCTCCTCGGGGTTTTCGACGCCCAGAATGCGCTGGCGGTGGTTTTGGAGAAAATTGAGGACCCAGTCGTACTGTTTTTGCTTGAGTCCGATGGCGGCGACGTTGCGCATCAGCCCCGGGGTGAGTCCGTCGTTGTAGTACAGCAGACCGCGTTCGAGGTCTTCGCGGTAAAAGTTATACGCCATTTCGAGATACGCTTGTTCGCCCCGATTAAAGCGGTGTACGCAGTAGTTGCGGCAGAGCGCGCGTAGGGCTTTTTCGTCGATGTGGGGGATGGTATTGCGGTGTTCATCGAGCAGTTGGCGGAGCCGGTTGAAAGCGCTTTCGTCTTCCGTATCTTGGAGGACGAGGATGGCGGTGTGGTAGGTTTCGATGAGGGGCACCTTGAGGTAGCTGCTGTTTTCGAGGTGTTGGGTGACGCTTTCGAGGAGTTCGAGGCTTTCGCGGGCGTCGATGGGGGTTTGGAATTCGCGGAGCGAGAGCAGGCCGTAGGCGTACTCCAGCTTGGTGACCAGGTAGTACACGTCGAGGCTGTTGAGGGTGGCGGGTAGGCTCAGGTCTTCGTTCCGATTGTTTTGGAGGCTCTTAAATTCGGCGATTTCGAGGAAAACCTGGAATTCATTGTAATAGAAACTCTTATCCCGGCGGCTTACCTTGGCGTGTGCCTTTTGGAGTGCAGCAAAAGTGATGTGGTAAAGCCGCAATAAATTCTTACCACGGTAGAATTGAGCAAGGGCCATGGATTCCTCAAAGGAGGATTGGTTGCGATGGATTTGCTCCTGAATGATGAAGCGTTGCACCTGTTTGAACAGGGCACTCATCTTTTTCTCCAATTTGCCTTTGACGAATGCCATATCGGGGAAAACCTCCGCAAATACGGCCTCTTTGTCCCAGTTGGGCTCCTGATCTCCCAACAGTTGGTTGCGGAGCAAGTCGAAGAGCCGCCATTCGTCATCCGGTAAGGGACTGGCTTGATAGTAGGGTGATTGCAGGAAACGGCCCAGGCGAGTCAGTTCATGGGAGCTCAGGGCACCCAGGATCTCTACTAGTTTGCTATTATTCATAGTGTCGTCCAGGGAAAAAAGTTATTCTCCGGAAAAACTTGATCGAAGTGTAATAAAAAATGGGGAACTTTTTTTTGAACTTTACAAAGTTTGACGATCCAATTGAATCATGAAAAAAAGCAAAAACAATGACAAATCAAAGAAAAAAGCTATTTATTCTAGCCAGCTTGTTCTTTGCAAGCACAATGTTCCAACAACTGTATGCACAAAAATCTTTTGTCGTAGGACCAGGGGAAGTCGGTGGATTTCTGGATCACCTGTTCTGTGAGTACGGCGGTGAAATCGGCGTCAGCCAAGGAGCCGTTGAATTGTTCTTCAAAAGCCTATCCACCGAGCGTCAAAAATACGGCCCGGCTTGTCCGACTCCCGACGTTAGCGTCACCGGATCGACAGCCAACAGCATTGACTTCGACTGGCCGGATATCACCGAAGCCGGGGTGGGTTACGTACACGCTAGCTTCAACCTCGACGACGGTCGCAGCACCGTCGACAAGACGGGCGCTTCCCAGGTTAGCTACACCAACCTCGATCCGCACCTCTACCTCTTCATCTTTATCACCCAGTGCAGCGAGACACTCGCCAGTGAAGCCTTTATCATCATCGCCGAGAAAGACATCTTCTTTCACCAAAGCCAAAACCCCGCCTTCAACTTCCTGTGCTACTGCGACGGAAGCCCCATTTCCATCCCCGGCGACAACTGTTCCAACGGCTTGGGGACGACCAACAGCTATTCCTTTCCCTACGTCAATAACTGCCCCGCCAACAAATTCCAACTTTCCGTCAGGGGCAGCATTGGCGAGGAGCAGTACAGCTCCAACCTGTTCTTCATCCACCACGAAGACGAGGACATCGATCGCATCATGGTACTGTCCTACTGTACTCCTAACGGTGCACCCGGGCGTTGGCGCTCCTTCGGCGACCTGGATAATTATGTCGTCGTGTTTACCAACGATAGGGTACACGTCTATATCGAAAATCAACACCTCGTCAATCCCATGGTAGACGCCTTCCGCTGCGGATGCTACTACCCCGAAGGCGACGAGATCATCGACACCGAAGTAAAAAACCAAGACCGCAGTGGCGAGGTGGAAGACCACCCAGCAACTGACCTACAGCTCCGGGCCTCGCCCAATCCCTTTACGGATGAGCTGTGGATCACCGTCGACAGCCCCGTGGCCACTACGGCCCAGCTCCTCCTCTTCGACCACAGCGGTAGAATGATCACCCGGGCTCCCCTTTGGAACTTATCCCGTGGCGAGCAGCAAATTCCCTTAGCCACTGCTGACCTCGCTCCGGGCCTCTATCACATCCGACTGCAAACGGACCAAGGGGTCTTGCAGCAAAAGGTAATCAAGCTATAAGATTTCATTTTTAGAATCCTATATAATGTGTGAAGCCCCGATCTCCTTGAGGTCGGGGTTATTTTTTTGTCAGTATTTTTTGTACAAATTGTAATAGGTCTCCCTCCTCTCATCTCCCAATTTTAGCTTCGTAATTGCCGTACTGGTGCACCACGGCTCGCAAGCCAAAGTGGCACTACGATCGTCCTCCAGGACCTTCTACCCACTTGTTCTATTTCCTAATCCAGAAAAAAAATAGCATGAATAGTATCCTATTCCAACGATCCATCCGTTGGCAAACCAGCCGTTTTCTCCTCAGTCTGATCGCCTTGCTCCTCATCCATGCCCAGCTCGCCGGCCAAAGTGCCGAAGCCATCGCCCGGGAATGGATGGTCCGTACCGCTCCGCAGTACCAACTGAGCAGTGACGACATCAAATCCTTTTTCCTCACTTCCGAACACATCAGCAGCAGCAGCGGCGCCCACCACCTCTACTGTCGCCAAGCCCACGAAGGAATCGAAGTCAACGCAGCCGATTGGAGTTTTCACCTCGACGCCGCCGGTGCCCTACTGGTCGACCATCAGCAGTTTGTCCGCAACCTGGGTAGCAAAATCCGCCCCGGAACGGCATCGCTCGGGGCCCGTAGCGCCGTCAAGAATGCCGCTACTGACCTGGGCTACGCCCTATCGGCACCACTGGAAGAGGTGGAGGCTCCCAGGGGCAACAATCAGGAACAAATCCTCAGCGCCGGTGGGGTCTCGCTCAAGGATATTCCCCTGCGCCTGGTTTACCATCTACTCGCCGATCAGTACGTCCTGGCCTGGGACATCCTGCTCTACGAAATTCAGGGTACCGCCGTGTGGAGCTACCGAATCGATGCCGGAGACGGTAGGGTGCTGGCGCGGGAGAATCTGGTCATCGAATGCGCCCCTACTGATCTGGGACACCATCCCCATACGCACCACGACAGCGGGCATCCGCCCCACCCCCCGCCCACCATCCCTGCCGCTTTCGGTACGGCACTCGCTTCGCCCACCCACACCTACCGCGTCTACCCCATGCCGATCGAAAACCCCAATCACGGTGTCCTCACCACGGTTTGCGACCCCGCCAACCTAGCGGCTTCGCCCTTCCGCTGGCACGATCTCGATGGCGACCCCGCCTCGGAATCCTTCACCACCTTTGGCAATAACGTGTACGCTTTCGAAAATGGCAACAACGTCGGCTTTAGCCCCATCGGTGGCACCTCCCTCAATTTTGAATTCCCCCACGACCCCAGCTCCACCAATCCCGACGACTACGAAGCAGCCGCGGTGACCAACCTGTTCTACTGGAACAATATCGTACACGACGTCCTACACCACTACGGTTTTGACGAGACCAGTGGTAATTTTCAAAACCTCAACTACACCGGTACGGGGCTGGGCAACGACTTTGTGCTCGCGCACGCCCAAGCCCCCGGCAGTTGTAACGCCAACTTTTTCACCCCCGTCGACGGGACCAACCCAATCATGAACATGTTCAACTGCGGCGGCCGCGACGGCGATTTTGACAACCTCGTCATCGTCCACGAGTACGGTCACGGCATTTCCCTACGCCTGGTTGGTGGCGCCGGCAATACCAGCGTACTGAATAATTCCGAGCAGATGGGGGAAGGCTGGAGCGATTGGTACGGTCTGGTCTTGTCCATTCAGGCGGGACACTTGCCCACCGACGCCCGTGGCGCCGGTACCTGGCTGCTGGGCGAGGGGCCCGACGGAGAGGGGATACGCCCCCATCCCTACTCTACCGACAAAACCATCAACCCCGATACCTACGGCAATTTGCCGGGGCTTATCGCGCCGCACGGCGTGGGCTACCTCTGGGCCCAGATGCTCTGGGAAATGACCTGGGGCCTGATCGACGAGCACGGCTACGATGCCGATTTTTATACGGGAGTGGGTGGCAACAACATCGCGCTAGCGCTGGTGACGGAGGCCCTCAAACTGCCCCCCCCCAGCCCCGGTTTTGTCGACGGCCGCGATGCGATTCTGCTCGCTGATGAGCTCCTCTACGGGGGCGCCAACCAGTGCATCATCTGGCGCGCCTTCGCCAAGCGGGGCCTGGGCTGGAGTGCCGATCAGGGCAGCCCCTTTAGCAAATCTGACGGTACCGAAGCTTTTGACCTCCCCGAAGACTGCGACTGCCCGCCCCTCCACCAGGTCAAACGCATCGCCAACGACGATCAGGCGGCGGATTATTACGGATACGATGTCGAGGTACAGGGCAACGTGGCGCTGGTGGGAGCCTACGCGGAAGATACCGAGGGAAGCAATGCCGGAGCCGTCTACGTCTACACGCGGACGGGAACCAACAACTGGGACCAGGTGCAGAAAATCGTAGCTCCCGATGCCAACGCTGGCGATCAATTCGGACGCAGTGTGGCCATCGGGCGGGGCTTTATCCTGATTGGAGCCCCCTACGACGACGACGACGGGACCAACAGTGGATCGGCCTACCTCTACCGTTACGATTACTTGGCGAGCAGTTATCTCTTCTTCCAGAAAATTACGGCCTGGGACGGGGCGGCTTACGATTACTTTGGGACCAGCGTCGCACTCTACAACCGGATGGCTTTGGTCGGTGCCACGGGGGACGACGACAATGGGTCGAGCAGTGGATCGGCCTACCTCTACCGCTATTCGGGTACCAGCTGGGGGAATTTCCAAAAGCTCTTAGCCTCCGACGGGGCCACGGGGGATCGCTTTGGCGTATCGGTCGATATTTTCAATGCCAACCTCGTGGTGGGTGCCTCTTGGGATGACGATTTGGGAGGCTCCAGTGGGTCGGCCTACGTCTACCACCAGCCGAGCACCCCATTCGCTTTTTCGCAGGTGGCCAAACTGCTGGCCTCCGATGGGGGTAGCCTGGATTATTTTGGTCATTCCGTGGCCATCGGATTGGATAAGATCATTGTGGGGGCTTTTCAGCGCGAGTCCGTCAATGGGGGCAAAGCCTATGCTTTTCACCAGCAGGAGGGTACCAACAACTGGCCGGAGCAGCAGATCCTCGTTCCCGACGACAATGCACCGGGCGATTATCTGGGCTGGTCCGTAGCTTTGAGGGGGGATCGGGCCGTCATCGGCGCCCGCCTGGACGATAATGCCAACGGCAGCAACGCAGGATCGGCTTACGTGTACGATTACTACGCGGGCTACTGGTGCATGACCCACCGACTGCTGGCCGATGATGGAGCGGTTGGCGACGGGTTTGCTTACAGCGTGGCCTTGGATCAGCATTACGTTGCGGTAGGTGCTCCTTTCAACGACGATGGCGGCTCAAGCAGCGGCTCGGCTTATTTCTTTACCTGTGGCCCCGAGAGCTCCTTCCGTTCCGCCGAGCCAGAACCCGTAACGGATCGGGCGACGACTGACCATAACTGGACGGTCGAGCTCTTCCCCAACCCCAATTCCGGCGAATCGATCCACCTGCGCATCAACGGCCTGGAGGAGGCCTCGCAAACACTGCGTCTGCGCTTGGTAGACCTGACGGGCAGGACCATTTTTGAGGATCAGTGGTGGACCGACGGTCGAGAGATAGCGCGGCGAATCGAACTGCCTCGGGACTTGTCAAAGGGCTTTTATTTGGTGACAATTGAGACGGAGCGCAAACAACTTATCGAAAAATTGGTTATCGAGTAAGAACTATTCCTTTTACAACAGTTCGTTTTATCGAAATTAGAAGCCCGTCTCCCCTGAGATGGGCTTTTTTGGTATCCCCCGGCGAGGAATGATGGAAAAGCCGGTACCCGAAACGCTAGTAATGTGGAGCTTTCTACCGAGCTAAATCGGTAAATAGGGGGAAAAAGTAAAAAAAAGTGTAATATCATTTTACTCAAAAAAACAGTATATTTTCATTAAATGATTGATACTACTCATAGCAAATAGTAACGCGTTTCTTTTTTAACCTAAAACTCCAAAGCATGAGCAAGTTGAGCAAAGTTCAGCCTGGACGAGCTATGCCCCTAGCATTCCCTGCCGGGCTGGTTCTTCCCCGACCCCCAGTGGGTTTTTTACTTACTTGTACCATTGGTCTACTCCTTACCAGCACCCTACTCCGAGGACAGCGCGCCGAAGAGCGCGCCCGTCAACTCATCGCCGAAAATGCGGCCAAATACGAACTCAGTACCGACGATGTAAAAGATTTCATCATCACTGCCGAACACCTCAGTACCAACAGCAAGATGCACCACATTTACTGCCGCCAAGCCCACGAAGGCATTGGCCTGATCGGTGCCGAATGGAACTTCCACATCGGCCAGGACGGTGCTCTCCTCGCCGACCACAACTACTACCGCAAAGACCTCCGCACTAAGATTGCCACCAGCAATCGCGAATTGACAGCCAGCGGTGCCGTTGCGGAAGCCGCTCGCAACCTGGGTTATGCCCTCGAAAAAACCATTGAAATCAAGGAAAATCCCCGCGGAACGGATCAAAAACAGATCCTCAGCGACGGTGGGGTCTCCCTCGAAGACATTCCGGCCCAACTCGTTTACCAGATGACCGAGGCAGGCCAATACCGCCTGGCCTGGGAGCTCTACATCTTTGACCTCAACCAGCGCGACCTCTGGCAGCTTTGTGTCGACGCGGAAGATGGCAAAGTTTTACAGAAAACCAATCTGACCATTGAGTGTGGCAGCGGCCACACCTGTACCGACGACCACGGAGCCGGGCGCTCCCACCACCAGAACAGCCCGGGCCTCCCCCATTCCAACGGGGGCAACGCCGCCCTGGCCAACTGCGCCAGTGGGCAAACCTACAGCGTGTACGCCATCCCACTAGAGAGTCCTTATTACGGTGCCCAATCCACTGTCTGCGATCCTGCCGATGCTGCCGCCTCCCCCAACGGCTGGCACGATCGCGACGGTGCCCCCGGCCCCGATGTATTTACCACCGATGGCAATAACGTATACGCTTATTACGCAGGCAGCGGGCCCCTGTCGGGCTACAGCCCAACGGGTGGTACCGGCCTGGATTTCGTCTTTCCCCACGACCCCAACGCTCCCGCCCCCTTTGCCTACACCGACGCCTCACTGACCAACCTCTACTACGTCAATAATGTCCTACACGATATGCTCCACCATTACGGGTTTGACGAGGCGAGTGGCAACTTCCAGAACCACAACTACAGCGGCCTGGGGCTCGCCACCGACGTCGTTAAAGCAAGGGGCTTTACCAGTACGGTTTGCAATGCCTTTATGAGTACCCCTCCGGACGGTACCTCGGGGACCATGAGCATGTACGTCTGTAATTCCAGCGGGGTCCAACGCGATGGCAACTTCGATAACCTTGTCGTTGCCCACGAATTTGGCCACGGCATCTCCAAGCGACTCGTCGGAGGAGCGGGCAACACCAGCGTCCTGTTCAATCAGGAGCAGATGGGAGAAGGCTGGAGCGATTGGTACGGCTTGATGATTTCCCTAGGCCCCAACGATTCGCCAACCATGCCGCGGGGGGCGGGAACCTACCTGTTCAACCAGGGCCCCGGTGGCCCCGGCATTCGCCCCTTCCCCTACTCGACCGACAAAACGGTCAATCCCCATACCTACCTCGACATTGCGGGCGTATCGGTACCCCACGGCGTCGGTTCGGTGTGGTGTGCAATGCTCTGGGAACTGACCTGGGGGCTGATTGACGAATACGGCTACAGTGCTGATTTTTACACCGGCACGGGGGGCAACAACATCGCCCTAAACCTGGTGACCGAAGCCCTCAAACTGACCCCCAACAGCCCCGGCTTTGTCGACGGTCGGGATGCGATCCTGACGGCCGACCAGGCCATCTACGGCGGCGCCAACCGGTGCATCATCTGGCGCGCCTTTGCCAAACGCGGACTGGGCGTGAGCGCCGATCAGGGCAGCCCCAGCAGCCGCTCGGATGGCTCGGAAGCTTTTGACCTGCCTTCGGATTGTGATTGTACGCCCATTTACGAAACCAAGCGGGTCGCCTCGGATGATGAGGCGGGAGATATCTTTGGCTGGGACGTCGACGTACTGGGTAACCTCGTACTCGCCGGAGCCCCCAACGAAGATGCGGGGGGCAGCAATGCCGGAGCCGCCTACCTCTACCGCCGCAATTTCTTTAACGGTTGGACCCAAAGCCAGAAATTTGTAGCCCCCGATGCGACGGCCGGTGACCAATTCGGTCGGTCGGTAGCCATCAGTAAGATTTACGTGGCTATTGGAGCACCCTACACGGACGACAATGGATCGAGTAGTGGTTCGGTCTACATCTACAAGTACTACGCGGGGACTTACGTCTTCCACCAGGAGTTAAAGGCTTGGGATGCCGCCGCTTTTGACAATTTTGGCATCAGCGTGGCCATGACCAACAATCGGCTGATCGTGGGGGCATCGGGAAATGACGATCTGGGATCGAACAGTGGCTCGGTCTACGCTTTTGAGCTCAATTCGGCCGGTTATTGGCAGAAATGGGACAAGTACAACGCTGCTGACGGCTCGGCCAACGATTTGTTCGGCTGGTCGCTCGATATCGATGGGGACCACATCGTCATCGGCGCCTTTACCGACGACCACAGCGGCGCCACGGATATTGGATCCGCTTACGTCTTCAGCCGACCCAGTGCGAGTGCCTTGTACACCGAAGTCGACAAACTGACCGCTAGCGACGGCAGTGACTACCAGTATTTTGGTTACTCCGTGGCCGTCGATAACAGCAATATCGTAGTCGGAGCTTTCCACCGCATCAGTACCCAGGGAGGGGCCGCCTACGTGTACAACAAAGAAGCCGGTACCAATAGCTGGCCCGAGGCGCAGAAGCTGGTGCCCGACGACAATGCGGCGGGTGACTTCTTCGGCTTGAGTGTGTCGCTGAATGATAACCGCGCCGGCATTGGGGCCACTGGCGACGACGATGACGGGTTGAGCAGTGGATCGGCCTACGTTTACGATTATTTTGCGGGCTACTGGGGTGTGTCAAACAAACTGACCGCCAACGATTCGGCCGCAGCGGACCAGTTCGGCGTCAGCGTGGCGAATACGGGCAACTACATTGCCGTGGGGGCTCCCTTCAACGACGATGGAGGTTTGAGCAGTGGTTCGATCTATATTTACGGTTGCACCAATCGTTATCCCCCCTACGAACAGCTTCCGGAGTACGAATATGAACAGGAGATTCCCCCCATTGGCTTGGACGGTGGGAGCGCTGAGGCACTGAGCGTCGATCTTTATCCAAATCCCAACCCGGGTAATGGAGTCCAGTTAGCGATCCGAGGCTGGCGGGCAGATCAGGACCTGACCGTGAGCGTATACGATGCCTTTGGTAAGCTGGTGTACCACCAATTACTTGGCAGCGACCGCTGGTCGACCCATCAGGAGTTGTACTTTGATCAGCAATTGGCGCAGGGCCTGTACACCGTTTTGGTGGAGATGCAGGGCCAACAGATTTTACAAAAACTCGTGATCAACGAATAGTTTGATCCGAATTAGGATAATGCTTTTTTTCACTTTCAAGGAGAGGTTGTCTCAGCAGAGGCAGCCTCTTTCATTTTTTGGGATGGAACGTTGGGGAGGCAGCTAGGAGGTCATTTTCTTCAGAATGCCGAGGAGCCAGCCTTTGTCGGCCAGTACCTTGTGCTCCCCAACTTTTTGGATCAATTTATTGATGCGCGCCTCGTTGCCCGTCGTCTTGGGGTTCAGGATTTGTTTGAGGATATCGGCGAAGCGGTTGTTGCCCTCTCGTTGGAGGTTGGAGATGGATTTTTTGGGCAGGCGGAAAATAAAGATCTTAAAGGCATCAAGTCGGGAGCTGGTCAGGGGGGAATCCTGCTCGTAGTAGATTTTAATTTCCAGGCGTTTGGCCACTATTTTGTAGTAAATGTCCTCGTATTTGTCGGTCAGTAGCTCCAGGGCTTCCTCGTACTGATTGAGGGCAAAGTAGTAGGAAGCCAGGTTGAACTGGAATACTTCCTCGGGGTGTTTGTCGCCAGCGATATTATCGCGCGTCGCCTCCAGAAACTGGTAAATCCAGTCGTAATCTCGCAGCCGCAGCCCCAGCGACACCAAGCTTTGGATGGTGCTGGGCATGATGCGCCCCTCGTAGTAGAGGTGCCCCTTTTCGAAATGCAGCCGGTACAGGCGAAAGGCTTCCGGCAGGTATTTGGCCTCCCCGCTATTGTACTTGTAGATGCAATAATTGCGGCAGAAGGTCTCCAGGCTTTGGAGGTGAAAACGGGGAATGTCCGCTTCGTGGGTTTCGATGACCTCACAAAGGTCGGTGTAGGCCTTTTCGTCCTCCTTGCCCCGCAGCAGGTCGAAGGCGTTGATGTAGGCCCGGATGAGGGGAATCTCTGCGATGGCGTTGCGGGGCATTCGGGGCAACATCTCCTCCAGTTGGTCGA